>NZ_JAHHTD010000050.1 GCF_020024835.1 Campylobacter sp.
ATTCTATGTTAAACAATATCTTTTAAGAAATTTTATAAATTTTTTCTTTCATAAAAAATTTAATGATTTAACATTGATTTTTCAAAACTTTCTAAGAAAGCTAAAAATTATTAGATATATTTAACATAAGTCAATAATTTTATCTATAAAATATTATAAAATACACAAAAATGACATAAAGGTTTTACCATGACTAATATCTACCCTTATATTTTAATAATACATTTATTTTGTGCTATTTTTTTTGTAGGATTTTTATTTACTGATATATTTTTATTAAAACATCTTAAAAAAAATACTGCCTTTAATATTGACAATGCAATCAAAATAATGCCACCTATTGTGTTAGTTTTATTTATTAGCGGTTTGTATTTGGCTCATTTTCACTTAAACCCTTTAAATTGGATATTTGTCTTTAAAATATTTTTTGCTGTGTGTATTTTTATATTGATATTATTTTCACTTTTTTACAAAATAGTATTAAAAAAGCAAAATCCACTATACAAAGATATTCATCCTATAGTATTTATTTTTGCGATAATAATAATAATATGTGCAAAATTAATGTTTTATATTTTTATTTAGTTAAACATCAAGCTTTTTTAAATAAACACCGCACTCAAGGTGATTTGTATTAGCAAATTGATCAAAGAATGCAAATTTAATTATTTTATGGCTTTTGTGTAATTTTTGAAGATCTTCTTTTAAAGTAATAGGATTGCATGAAATATAAATAATATTTTCAAAATATTTAATAAATTCTATAACATTTTCATCTAATCCTGCCCTAGGGGGATCAACTAAAATATGAGATATCTCAAAACTTTCAAGATTTATATTTCTTAAACGATTAAAATCTCTTTGTTTTTTAAAAGCTTGAATTAACTCCTCACTAGAAAGTCTAATAAAATCAATATTTGAAATATTATTTAATATACAATTTTTTAAAGCAAATTCTATATTTTTTTTAGAAATTTCTGTTGCTAAAATTCTATTAAATTGATTGGCTAATGCGATAGTAAAATTTCCATAACCGCAATAAAATTCTAATAAATCTTGTTTTTTATCTTCTTTTATACAAGATAAAATCCATTCAATCATTTTCTCATTAATATAAGTATTAGGTTGAATAAAACAATCATTATTAAACTCGTAAAATATTTTCTTACCATAAATTTCAAGCTCTTGTTTTAAAATTTCTCCATTAAAAACAAATTTTTTACCTTTACTTCTAGCTATAAGTTTAATATTTAAATCAGTAGCTAATTTTTCTAAATTTTTAAAAATTTCCTCTATATTCTTGTGATAAAGCAAAGTTATACTTAAATCTAATTTCGTAGCTAAAAATTCAACTCCAAAAAGTTTATGTGCTAATTTTTCATTTATATTTCTTAATAATATAGGCATAAATTTTTGAATCACTTCATTTGCTTTATCAAATTTTTGAATTGGAATCTTTTTCTTATTTTCATACATAGCATAATAAATCTTATCGTTTTTATCGTGATAAATAGAAAATTCAGCTCTAGTTCTATAAGCATCAGGGGAATTAAAACATTGAATTTCACCATCAAATAATGGTGAAAATAATGTTTGATTTAAAGATATTTTTTCTTCAAAGTGCATTAAATATCGACCTTTTTACCTATTACAAAAAGTAAAATTACCATCGCAACAATACCTAATATCAATCCTAGCCAAACATTGAGTCCTAAAGCTACTGGCAAATAACCACAAAGTATGCTAATAGCGCAAACACTTAAGGCATAAGGCATTTGAGTGCTAACGTGGGCTAAAAGATCGCATTTACTTCCCATTGAAGAAAGTATAGTGGTATCAGAAATTGGCGAACAATGATCTCCAAAAATTGCACCCGTTAAAACACCTGAAATATTAATAATCATATATTGATGAAGCTCCATTCCGCCTAAACCATTATGCACTCCAACTGCCATAGCTAAAGGAATAGCTAAAGGCATTAATATACCCATGGTCCCATAGCTAGTTCCTGTTGAAAAAGAAATAATTGAAGCAAAGATAAAAATAGCCGTTGGCAATAAATAAATAGGAGTTTTATCTGAAAATAAATCAATTAGATATTTTGAAGTTCCTAAGTCTTTAATCACAGAAGCAAGAGACCAAGCACAAAGTAAAATAATCATCGTCATAATCATAGTTCTCCATCCATGAGTCCAAGTAGCAATAGCCTCTTTAAGATTAAAAATTTTTCTATATATACCCAAAATTATCGCCACAATAGTTGCTAATAACGCAGCTTGAAATAAAACTATAGAAGCATCTGCGGCTCCAAAAGTTTCTCTAAAAGCAAATAAGCTCAAAGGCATAGAATCAATTTGTGCTTTTAAAGCCGTATCTTCAATGGCATTATAGCCACTAAAATAAAATCCAATAAAAGAAAATACTATCAAAACAAACAAAGGAATTATCGCATTTGAAGCTTGTAATTTTATATGCTCTTTTGGTTCTAAAACTTTATCTTCTATGTTATCAATTTTTTCGTGTCCATTAGAGAATTTTCCGGCTCTTGCTCTAAGTTCAGCTTTTAACATAGGACCAAATTCTCTACCAGTATAAATAGTCAAAAGCACAAAAATCAACATAAAAAGATTATAAAATCTATAAGGTAAAGTTTGCACAAAAATCTCAAAAGCATTAATCTCTTCACCTAAAACACCTAAATGTGCCAAGGTTACATCATCAATCAAATCATAACCACTGCGAATTAAAGAAATTTCAAGACCAATCCAAGTAGAAATAATTGCTAAACCCGTAATTGGTGCTGCAGTTGCATCCATAATAAAAGCAAGCTTCTCACGACTTATTTTAAATTTATCAGTAACAGGACGCATAATTGGACCTACAATTAAAGAATTTGCATAATCATCAAAAAATATAAATATCCCCATACACCAAGTAGCAAATTGAGAGCTTTTAGCTTCCTTTGCTTTAGTAGATAGCCAGATAGCAACAGCTTTTGTTCCCCCAGTTTTTGTAATCAAAGCAACTACTCCACCTATAGTCAAAACCTGCAATAAAATTCCAGCATTACCAGGACTTGCCATAACGCTTACGACTTTATTAACAAACCCTGTAAAAGAAGCAATGAGTGCTTGATAAATATTATTTTCAATAAGTCCTAGCATAAAAGTTCCACTTAAAGCACCTAAAAATAAAGATAACACCACATCTTTAGTTACAAAAGCTAATATAATAGCCACAATAGGTGGCAAAAGTGTCCAAGCTCCAAAAAGTTCTGCATTACTTTGTGTATCAGCAAACATAAAAATTGGAATTGCTAATAAATAAAAAAATTTCATATTTCTCCTTTAATCATATATTTTTTCACTGAAAGTTCCAGCCCAAGTTTGAGTTACTGGCATTAATTCAATTTCATTAATATTTATATGTTCAGGCAAAGTAACTATAAAAGAAATAATCTTTGCTATATCTTGAGCTGTTATGTATTTGGTATCTTTATAAGGTTCTTCTGCTTTAAGTTTATTGCCTTTAAATCTCACTTCGCTAAATTCAGTTTTACAAAGTCCAGGAGCAATATTTGTTACTTTTATATTAGTTCCACGCAAATCAGTTCTTAAAGCTCTAGAAAATTGAGCTACAAAAGCTTTAGTGCCACAATATACATTTCCTCCGTAATAAGGAACGTTTGCAGCAATAGATCCAATATTAATAATATGAGCACTCTTATTTCTCTTCAACAAAGGCAATACTGCTTTTGCAATATATAAAAATCCTTTCACATTTGTATCTACCATATTTTCAATATCATCAACGCTTAATTGATGAAATTCTTCAAGACCCAAAGCAAGTCCTGCATTATTTACAAGTAAAGAAATTTCTTTCCATTGTGATGGTAAATTTTGTATAGCATCAAATACTGCATCTTTATTTTTAACATCTAAGACAACTGAAAAAACCTTGTCTTGAAATTGCTGCTTAAGCTCTTCTAATCTCTCTTTGCGACGTGCAATAGCTATAATTTTATAATCAAGTCCAATTAATGCCTTTAATGTTTCTAAGCCAAACCCTGAACTAGCACCTGTAATTAATGCGATCTTCACGGCAAAATTTCCTCATAAAATACTAAATTTTCATTTTCTTTTAATCCTATTTCTTTTAAATACTCTATATTTTTACTATTTTTAGCAATCAAAGCAAAATCTAAAGCATTAAAACCTAAATCATCTACCTCATCAATTTTTACTTTATAATCAACAAGTAATTTAAGCATTTTAATATCAGCATAATTTGCAGCATGCATAAAGATATTTTTAGAAGTATGCTCTAATGCACATAAAGTAATGTAATAAGGTGTATTAGAACCCACGCTAGTTACTGAAAATTTTTCATTATCATTAATATATTTTTGGTTAATATTTGCACCATTTTCGATCAAAAGTTTAGAAACTTCATAATTATTGTATTCAACAGCATAAAACAAAGGCGTTTTTCCAAAAGAATTTTTATAATCAACTTCAGCACCATTTTCTAAAAGCAATTTAACATTATCATAACTACCCAAAGCATAAAATAAAGCAGACTCATAACCTTCATTTAATTTCACGCCAAGTTTGATAAATTCAGCTATAACTTCTGGTTTTTTATTATTTAATAAAGCAGATTTAAAACCATTGTTTAACTCCAAAGCATTGATTTTGTTTGCATAAATATATTCTCGAATTTGCTCCAATGAATTATTTGAATTTGCAACAAATTTTTCAAAATTTGAAATATCCTTAAAAATTTTAGTTTCACCAACAGCCCAATTTAAAAATTCATTTAAAGCACTATTTGCAAAATAAACTGCACTTGCTTTATCCATTTTAAAATTTTTATAAAAATACATTGTTAGTGGATCAATTGCATCATCATAAGCTTTCCAAAAATCTTTATAAAGTTTAAAATTTCCAATACTTTGATAAGCCCAAAATCTAAAATAAGCTTTTAATTTTGCAAATTTTTTTTCTAAAATATCAGCATTTTGCAAATTTACTTGATAATTCATAGGATCTAAGGCAATTTTTAAAAGTAAAAAATCAAATTTTCTTAAATCACTAAAATACTCTGCACCTACACACGCACTATTGCTTCCTCTAATTTCATTTGCAAGCGCATAAAGCTTCTTAGTTATTTCACTATTTTTTAAAGAAAATCGGCAGTTTAAATCAATCTGAGAATAATCTTGCATACTTTGTGGATTAAATTCTTTGAAAAAAATTGCTTTATTTTCCTTTAGATAATCACAATTATATTCTAAAGCAAAACTTTGAAAACAAAATATTAAACTTAAAATCAAAAGTCTCAAATACTATCCTTATTTTTTGAAATGAATTGATATTTTAACTAAATTTTTGCTTTAATAACAATTAATTATTTTTCAAGCAAAGGTTAAAAATGTATCAAAGTATTTATTCATCAGATATATCTTATATATTTTTACAAAGTAATGGCAAGCAACTAATAAGTCTTGATTTCATAAACAAAAAACAAAAACTTCAAACTCATAATTGTCCTATATTAAATTTAGCTCAAAAAGAATTGGATTTATATTTTTGCAAAAAATTACAGGTTTTTAAAACACCATTATTGATACAAGGAAGTGAATTTGAGAAAAAAGTCTATTATGCATTAATGAATATACCTTATGGTTGCACTAAAACCTATCAAGAAATAGCTACAATAATAAATCACAATAAAGCATATAGAGCGGTTGGAAATGCAAATTCTAAAAATAAAATCGCTATTTTTATACCTTGTCATAGAGTTTTAGCTAAAAATCACATAGGTGGATATGCAAATGGAATATTTATAAAAAAATTTTTACTTGAGCTTGAAAATGCCTCAATAAGTAATTTTACTTAAATACAAACCACTAGAAGGTGCTAATAATCTAGTATGTATTTTTTTAGCGTCAATTTGTTCTTTAAGTTCATCTTGACTTATTTTGTCCTCTAAAACTTTAAATACACCCGCCATCATCATTCTAATTTGCGATCTTAAAAAACCATTTGCTTCAAAAGAGAATATGCTACAATTTTTATAAGAGAAAATTTTACTCTTGTAAATTTTTCTTATTGTTGTTTTGTTATTAGATCCTTCTTTTTGAAAAAATTTAAAATTATGCTCACCTTCAAACATAGAAATAATTTCAGATGCAAAATATAAATTTATAGGTGGATAAAAATGCACATAAGAAGCTAAAGCGGGATTATAAATTCCATGAAAAAGCACATAAAAATACTTTCTTTTTTTGACATCAAAACGCACTTGAAAAGCTTGTGGCATCTTTTGTATATTTTTTATATGTATGTAAGGATGAGCAAAATGATTAATTTTATTTTTCAAATATATAAAATCATCAAAATATTTACCAACTTCTACACTTGCAACAGCATTGGTAGCATGAACACCTTTATCTGTTCTTGAGGCAAATAAAATTTTTTCATAAATTCCAAGATGACTTAATGCTTGTGCAAGTTTATCTTGAACACTATTTTTATGAGGTTGGCTTGCTGAACCTTGAAATTTAGAGCCATCGTAAGAAAAAGTTAATTTTAAAAGCATTTAATATCTACTTAAAATCTTTTTTCTAAAATAAATCACAGAAGCTACTAAAAAACTTACAAAAATTACTCCTACGGCTATTAAAGGAGGTTTATAAAAACTAATCAATAAACTAAAATACGCAAAAATAACAAAGAAAATACCAAAATAAGCAAAGCCTTTTTCATAGCGATAAGTTACTATCCCAAAAGAAAGAGCAAATAAAGTGCTAGCAAGTGGGAAAAGTGCTATGAGAGTGTATATTACAAATTCTTTTGCTTTTTCTTTGCTAGTATTTAAATCAGACCAATAATCATAAAAATTTTTAACATTTAACTCTTTAGAATAAATTTTATTTTTAATTAACAAATTTTTAAAACTAGATATGTGCCAATTATCATTTTTTATTTCATATGCTTTACCTTCATCAAGCTTAAATAAAACAAAACCTTCTTGACTTTCCAATTTTCCCTCTTTAGCCAATATAATTTGCTCTTTATCACTAGAATTTTTTTTAGGATGATACATAATAATATTTTCATAAATATTATCAGCATTTTTTTTATCAATAAATATCAGCCAATCACCATATTTTTGTCCAAATTCTCCAGTTTTAATATTAATTTTTGTGCTAATTTTTTTATAATCTATAAAATTATCAAAAAGTTCAAATGATATGGGTATAAAAATCAAAACCACTATGAGCATAAAAAAGCTTATAATTCCAGCTATTTTCATAAAAAAAAGTGCAATAATCTTTGGCGAAATCCCCAGAGTAAATAAAACTATACTTTCATTTTCTCGAGATAATCTATAAAAACTTAAGGTCAAAGCAATAAAAAAAGAAATAGGCAAAGTAAATGCTAAAGTTTTAGGCAATAAATAAATATATAATTGAAACAACTCCATAAGAGTAACTTCCACATAAGAAGTAATATTTGCAAGTTGAATAAAAAAAATAATAGAAACAATAACAAATAAAGTAAAAAATAAAGATAACATTGTGTTTAAGAATTGATTTAATAAATATTTATAAACTAGTTTCATATCCAACTTTCTATGCTAAAATGCAACAAAATAGCTATAAATAAAAAAGGAATCATAGGCATTTGGTAATCTTTTCTAGCTATTTTTATAAAAAAAATCAAACTTAACAAAGAAGCAATAAATAAAATTAAAAAAGCTGCTTTATAGTGAAAAATTCCAAAAATTAAAGCCGTAATTATAACATCACCTTCTCCTAAACTTTCTAAAATTTCATCTTTTTT
>NZ_JAHHTD010000051.1 GCF_020024835.1 Campylobacter sp.
ATTAAAAGCATTGTTTTATTTATTATGGATTATAATGAGTTTAGTATTTAAATTTTTTGCTCTTTTTGTGAAATGATTGAATATATGGGTTAAAAATAAAATACAAAAATAAGGATATAAAATGCAAAAAATGATATTGCTTTCTGGTCCTTGTGTGATAGAGAGTGAAGAGCTTGTTTTTAAAGTAGCACAAGAATTAGAGTGTTTTTTAAAAGATGATAGGATTGATTTTTATTTTAAGTCAAGTTTTGACAAGGCAAATAGAACTAGTATAAATAGTTTTAGGGGTCCTGGCATAGAAAAAGGTTTAGAAATTTTACAAAAAGTCAAAGATAAATTTGGTATGCAAATTTTAACAGATATTCACGAGAGTTCTCAAGCTAGTGTTGTGGCTGAAGTTGTAGATGTATTGCAAATACCAGCATTCTTATGCAGGCAAACAGATTTATTAGTCGCTGCAGCAAAAACTAAAGCTAAAATAAATATAAAAAAAGGACAATTTTTAAATCCTGATGATATGAAATATAGTGTTAGCAAGATTTTGCAAACTAGAGGCATAAATGAAGAAGGATATGAGGTAGCTAAGCATAATGGAATTTTTGTAGCTGAGCGTGGTTCAAGTTTTGGTTATGGAAATTTAGTTGTAGATATGAGGAGTTTGATTATAATGAAAAAATATGCTCCTGTAATTTTTGATGCAACTCATAGTGTGCAAATGCCTGGAGCAAATGGCGGTAGTAGCGGTGGGAGAAGTGAATTTGTAGAGCCTTTAGCAAGAGCTGCTGCAGCTGTTGGAGTAGATGGATTTTTCTTTGAAACTCATTTAAATCCTTGTGAAGCTTTATGTGATGGACCAAATATGCTTGATATATCAAGACTTAAAAAGTGTGTAGATACACTTTTAAAAATTAAAGAACTTATTTAAAAAGGAAAATAATGAAAATCATAGAGGGAAATTTAAATTTAAAAGGTGATGAAAATATAGCAATTATTAATGCTAGATTTAATCACATTATAACAGATCGTTTAGTCGAGGGTGCAAAAGATGCTTTTATTCGACACGGAGGAAAAGAGGAGAGATTAAATCTTGTGTTAGTTCCTGGTGCTTTTGAGATTCCTTTTGCTTTAAAACAGATTTTAGAAAGTAAAAAATTTGATGCTGTGTGTTGTTTGGGTGCTGTTATTAGAGGTAGCACTCCTCATTTTGATTATGTTGCTGCTGAAACTACCAAGGGTATTGCAAATGTGAGTTTAAATGCAAATATACCAGTTAGTTTTGGGGTTTTAACCACAGACACAATTGAGCAAGCTATTGAAAGAGCTGGAAGTAAAGCTGGAAATAAGGGTTTTGAAGCAATGCTTACAATAATAGAGATGTTAAATTTGATTAATAAAATCAGGATTTAATAATGGCAACAAGACATCAAGTGAGACAAAGTATCATTTCACTTTTATATGCTGCAGAACTTCATCAAGAAAATCAAGAATTTATTGATGAGTTTTTAGATGAAAAAAAAATTCGTAATAATCAGAGAAAATTTACTCTTGATTTATATCAAGGAATTAATGAAAAATTAGAAATTTTAGATGAAAAAATTAATAATTATTTAAAAGAGCATAAGCTTAATGAAGTGGCAAATATTGAAAAAGCTATTTTGCGTTTAGGCACCTATGAGATTTTATTTACTTCAACACAAAAAGCCATTATTATCAATGAAGCAATAGAGCTTGCAAAAGAAATGGCAGGAGACAATGCGCCTAAGTTTGTCAATGGAGTTTTAGATAAAATTAGCAAGGAAATAAAATGAAACTTTGTGTAGCTTTTGATCTTGCTAGTTTTGATGAGTGTATTGATTTAGCTAAAAAATTAAAAGGTTTAGATATTTGGATTAAAATTGGCCTTAGATCTTATTTAAGAGACGGGATTAAATTAATAGAGAGTATAAAAAAGATTGATGAATTTAAGATTTTTTTAGATTTAAAAATTTATGATATCCCAAATACAATGGCTGATGCTTGTGAGGAACTTGCAAAGATAGATGTAGATATGATTAATATCCACGCAAGTGCTGGAAAAACCGCTATGATTACGATTATGGATCGTTTAAATGCTTTACACAAAAGGCCTTTAATACTTGCAGTTTCAGCTCTTACTAGTTTTGATAATACTGAATTTAGTAGTTTATACCATCAAAATATCAATGATGCTGTGAAAAATTTTTCAAAAATAAGCTATGAAAGTGGATTAGATGGTATGGTATGCTCAGTTTATGAGAGTTTATTAGTGAAAGAATTTACTTGCAAAGATTTTATTACTTTAACACCTGGAATTCGTCCTTTCAAAGAAGAGATAAATGATCAAAAAAGAGTTGCTAATATCCAATGTGCAAAAGAAAATTTATCTGATTTTATAGTTGTAGGAAGACCTATTTATAAAGCATTAGAGCCTAGAAAGATTTGCGAAGAAATTCTAGCTTGCATAAAATAAGTCTTAAAGACTTATTTTAAATATATTTTCATTTTTTTATTATCTAAGATAATGTTAGTATCATTACTGCTAATTTTAAATTCTCCATTAAAATTTTTGAGAAAATTATTTTCAAATTCCATAGAATTATTATCACAAAGCATTTTAGTGGAAGCAAGATTGTTATCTATTATTATAGTATTTTCTTTATCTGTATAAGTTCCAAAAAATCTATTGCAAGCAGCTATTCCAAATACTCTTTTGTCTTTGTTATCAAAATTAATACTTGTTTGTGTATTTTTAGGAGCAATATAGACTTTATTGTCAGTTTCAAAATGAGTGATGTTAAATTCTTTATTTTGTATATCATTTACACTTAAAGTTGTTACCGAACAAGCACTAAACATAAAAGCCATTAATCCTATAAAATGTAATTTTTTCATTATTTATCCTTTCTAATATTTGTTTTATTTTATACATTATTAACTTATAATATATGGAATTTAATGTAAAAAATGTCTCGTTTTGCTAAAATAAAGTGCTATACCATATTCGTTTGCAGCTTGAATAACTTCATCATCTCTTATACTTCCACCTGGTTCTATAATGGCTTTAACGCCAACTTTACTTGCTTCGTCTATACTATCTCTAAAAGGAAAAAATGCTTCACTAGCTAAGACACATCCATTAAGATCAAGCCCCATTTCTTTAGCTTTATTAATAGCAGCTTTTGCAGCATCAATACGGCTAGTCATACCCATACCAATAGCAACCATAGCCCCATCTTTAACATAAACTACATTATTTGATTTTGTAAAAGTAGCAATTTTTAAAGCTATTTCAAGATCTTTAAGCTCTTGTTCATTTGCTGCTCTTTCACTTTCGAGTTTAGCATTTTTGATTTCATCATCAGATATTTTATCGCTATTTTGATAAACAAAACCTCCATCAATGTGTTTAAAATCATATTTATCATAAGCTCGTATTAAAAATGGTGTTTTTTGAGTAAAAATCTTAATACGCTTTTTGTCTTTAAAAACTTCCAAAGCTTCTTCATCGATATTTGCAGCTATAATCACCTCTATGTAAATTTCATTGATTTTTAGTGCTAATTCTTTATCTAATTTTCCATTGATGGCTACAACTCCACCATAAGCACTTACATTGTCGCATTTTAAAGCATAAATATAGCTTTGTAATAAATTTTCTTTTATAGCAAAACCGCAAGCATTAGCGTGTTTAACGATAGCTACTGCTGGAGCTTCACCAAAAGCACTTGCTAAATTTAAGGCTGCATTAATATCGGTTAGGTTATTAAAACTTGCTTCACCTTTTAATGTGATGAAATTATTAGAGAAAAAGTTATTAAATTCATATAAAGCACCTTTTTGATGAGGATTTTCTCCGTATTTAGTGTCAAAGACTTTATGGCCTATTATGAATTTATTTGCTCCAAATCCATTATTAAAACGTTCATTCATATAATTTGCTATATAAGCATCATAATATGCTGTATGCTCATAGGCTTTTATCATTAATTTTAAGCGAAATTGTTCATTATTTTCATTTGCTTTTAAAGTTGAAATTACATATTTATAGTCTAAAATATCACATACTACTATAACGTCTTTATAATTTTTTGCCGCACTTCTTATCATAGCAGGACCACCAATATCAATATTTTCTATAATTTCATTAAAATCATTACTTGTCATAGTGGTTTTTTCAAAAGGATATAAATTAACACATATTAAATCAATGCTTAAAATATCATTATCTTTAGCTTGCTGGATATGATTGGTATCATTTCTTTTATGCAAAATAGCTCCGTGAATTTTAGGATGTAAAGTTTTAATACGACCTTCAAATAATTCAGGACTTTGTGTGAAATCACTAACTTCAGTTGTTTTAATATTATTTTCCTTTAAGAGTTTAAAAGTCCCTCCAGTTGAAAGAATTTCAAAATTTAGCTCTTTGAGTTCTTTTGCAAATTCAACTATGCCATCTTTGTTGCTCACACTTAATAATGCTCTCATAATTTTATCCTTTGTCTAAATATTTTTTGATTTTTTCATACGCTTCATTGATTTTTTGAAATTTAGCTATACCAAGTTTTAATTCGTTTTCACTAACATTATTTGCATTTAAAATATCAGGATGATATTTTTTAGCTAATGTTCTATATTGTTTTTTTACCGCATTTAAATCTGCTGTGTTTGGAAGCTCTAAGGTGTTAAAAGCTTCTTCTAAACTCATTTCTTGTTTGGAATTTTTAAAATTTGATAAATTAGTTATAAAAGCGTTAAGTTCAGATTTTGCAATATTAAAAGCTGTGGCTATTTGTTCTAAAATTTCTTGTTTTTTAGTATTTAATTTTCCATCAATTAATGCCATAAATACTAAAACTCTCAATACATTTAAACGTTCATTTTTAGGCAAAGGCACTTCTTTCATAAAATCTTTTGCAACATAATATGCATCATTTAGATTTTCTTTGTGCTCATTAAAACTCATTTTTAAAAATGTTCTTTCTTTTTCATCTTTAGCATTTGCGTCTAAAATTTGACTTATCATATCAGCTTCATCTTGACTTACTCTACCATCGCTTTTAGCTATTTTTGCTAAAAGTGCTATAGTATAATAATTCATTTTTCTTTTAAGTTCATTTATTCTTTCTTCCATTACTCCATGAGTAAATCCTTTAAAAAATCCTTTAGTTCCACGAATAGTAGGATCTAAAAAATCTTGTTTTCCCCAAGTTTTGTAATACCAATAAAATGCCACAATAGCAAATAATAAAATAATAAAAATCATTTTTATCCTAAATATTCTTCAAATTTTTCAAAATAAAGTTTTTGTAATTTTTCTAATGAAATTTTTATATTATCTAAAATGAATTCATTTTCATTAATTACTCCAAGCTTTAAAAAATTAAGTTTAAAATTTTGAGTAAGTTTGATAAATTCTTCTTCATTTTTTACTCCTACTATAGCTCTAGTCGGGCTTTCTTCAAAAACATAACTTTCATCAATAAAATTACTTTTTGCAAGAATACCCAATGCTCCTTTAGCACTCATTTTAGCTAAAGTCATAGCTATACCACCTATACCAACACTATTTGCACAATCTAGCAAATTACATTCGTTAGCTTCAAGTAAAAAATCCCAAAGTTCTAATTCTTCTTTAAAATCAATCTCCTCAAGTGTTCCTGCAACTTTTTGATCTAAAATTTTTGAAATCAATGAACCACTAAAATTTCCTTTACTTTTACCTATTAAGTAGATAGCTTGAGTATCTTTACTAAAAAAAGAATTTAAGATTTTATTTGCATTTTTATTGACTCCAACACAGGCTATAGTAGGGCTAGGAAAAATACTTGCACCATTTGTTTCATTATATAAAGATACATTGCCACTTACTACTGGAGTATTAAGTTCTTTGCAAGCTTGTTTAATACCTTCGCATCCTTGGGCAAACTGCCACATTACTTCTGGATTTTGAGGATTACCATAATTTAAACAATCACTAATAGCTAAAGGTCTTGCTCCTGAACAAGCTATTTTTCTACCAGCACTTGCAACTGCTGCTGTGGCTCCAATTTTAGGATCTACATAATTTAATCTTGAATTACACTCAATTGCCATAGAAAGTAAGCAATTATTTTCTTTCACTCTTATGCTACTTGCTCCAAGATTACCATCGCTTTTTAGTGTATTTGTTTGAACGCTAGAATCAAATTGATCATAAATATAAGCTTTATTGCTAATATTTTCATTAGCAAGTAATTTTTCAAAAGCCTCTTGTGTGGAAATTTCCAATTTAAATTTATAATCTTTGATATCATCTAGATATTTTGGTCGATTAATAGGTCTATTTAATATCGGTGCTTTTTCGCTTAGTGGTTCAATAGGTATTAAGCCTACTAATTTATCGTGCCAGAAAAGCTCCATTTTGCCTGTATTTGTTACTTCGCCTATAATTGCCGCATCAAGCCCCCATTTATTAAAAATTTCAATAATTTTATCTTCACAACCTTGCTTTGCACAAATTAGCATTCTTTCTTGAGATTCGCTAAGCATTAACTCATAAGGTGTCATACCTTCTTCTCTCATAGGAGTTTTATCAAGAAAAAGTTTCATTCCGCTACCACTGCGTCCAGCCATTTCAAAAGAGCTTGAAGTAAGTCCTGCTGCACCCATATCTTGTATCCCAATAATATAGTCGGTTTTAAAAAGCTCAAGGCAAGCTTCCATTAAAAGTTTTTCAGCAAATGGATCGCCAATTTGAATCGTAGGTCTTAAACTTTTATTTGATTCATTAAAGCTATCGCTAGCCATAACAGCTCCTCCAAGCCCATCGCGACCAGTTTTTGAACCTACGTAGATTACGGGATTTCCTACACCTTCTGCTTTTGCATAAAAAATATCTTCAATTTTGCAGATACCAAGTGCAAAAGCATTGACTAAAATATTTCCATTAAAGCATTCATCAAAAGCACACTCTCCACCTATTGTAGGCACTCCCATACAATTACCATAATGTGAAATTCCATTTACTACGCCTTTTACTAAATATTTTTGATGTTTTCCTAGTTTTTCATCGTGGATATTTCCAAATTTTAAAGAATTTAAACTTGCAACAACTCTTGCACCCATAGTAAAAATATCTCGTAAAATACCACCCACACCAGTAGCAGCACCGGCAAAAGGTTCGATAAAACTTGGATGATTGTGGCTTTCTACTTTAAAAACAGCAGCCATTCCTTTTCCTATATCAATAACTCCAGCATTTTCACCAGGACCTTGTATTACCCACGGAGCCTTAGTGGGAAATCCATTAAGATATTTTTTACTTGATTTATACGAGCAATGCTCACTCCACATTGCTGAAATAACTCCAAGTTCTAATAAATTTGGTTCTTTGCCTAATATATTTAAAATTTCTTGATACTCTGCGTCGCTAATTTTATGTTGTCTAATAATTTCTTTATTCACTTCATCTCCTTTATTATTTACCTAAACAAAAGCTACTAAACATTTCTTCTAAAATTTCATCTCTTTCAAATTTTTTTGTAAATTTTGATATTGCTTTTATAGCTAAATTTAATTCAAAAGCAAAAAGTTCTAGAGAATTTTCTTTTAATAAATCTTTTGCACGAAAAATTGCTTCACTAGCTTCTTTACAACTATTTAAAATTAAAGCATTGCTAATTAACATATAATCACCATCTAAAGTATCTAAATATTTATTTAATACATTTTTTACTTCATTACTTGAATTTTTAGCACAAATTTTAATACAAGAATCT
>NZ_JAHHTD010000052.1 GCF_020024835.1 Campylobacter sp.
GCTTCTATCTCTATAAAAGGTTAAAGTTCTTTTTAACGTTAAAAGCAAAACATCTCATTTGTTAATTCATATTTCATTTTCACCCTTTTTGTTTTAATTTAAGCTTTAAAAACTTAATCAAGCCCATTAAATCAATGGACTTTGTTAAATTTTTTGGCTTTTTTAACATATTTCATTTTTGTGTTAAAATTTTTAATATTTTTTAACATTTTAAAAGCTCAGGATTTTTGTGAATATTGCCGATGATTTCTATGCTAAAATTAAATTCACTTTCTAAGTATCTATATGAGTAATCATCAATTCTTGGAAATAAACCATTATCTTTAGAAGTAAAAAACAACCCATTATAAGTAATAGCATTAGCATAAGCTATTATTTCTTGGGTTCCATTAAATCTAAATTTTAAAATATCGTTTTCATAAATCTTTTTTCCATTTTTGTCATAAAGTCCTGTAAAAAGTTCTATCTCACAATCTTGAATAATATCAGTTGCTCCATGTATCAAATCACACATTAAGTTTGATAAAAGCACAATATCTTTAATATACTCTTTATCAGTGTTATTCCATATCCTAAAGTCAAAATCTTTTAGTTTCATTTTTCAATCTCCAAACTTTCAATACGAGGTTCTATTCTAAAATTATCTTTTACTACTCTTTTAAGTCCTAGTTTTACCAAGGTGCTATCTTCAAGCTCTACAATAGCATCTTTATTAAGCTCTTCTTTATAGCTAATACATTCATTAAGTCCATAGCTTTTAAAAGCTTTTACAAGAGTTTCTAGCTTTTCTTTTACTCTTGGTAAAGGTACACTCTCACTTATACGATAGCCAATCTTTCCAAAGGTAAATTCTTTAGATCTTTTTTCAGCAAATTCATGTTTATTATTTTCACAAAAGGTGCTAATACATTGCTCCATATATTTAAGCTCATCGCTTAAAACTTTAATTTTACCCGCATGAGCTTCTTTAATCTCATTACAAGCTAAAGTTACTTCACCATTAATTTTTTCTATTTTTACACTTAATTCAGCTATTTTTTTAAGCGCTAAATTAACATCTTCAAAACTTTTTATTTCCATTTATTCTCCTTTAAATTAAATTTTTTAATTTGGTAACCCCAAAGAATCACGCCATATCTTAAAAGCATTGCGTGTTTAGTTCTTTTTCTAACTATTCTCAAGCCCTTTTTATAAGGGCAAATCCAATATTAATTCTTTAATGCCAAGCTTTTTAGCTAATGCTAATTCTTCTTGCATACCTTGTGAATACTTAGCATCTTCATGAGTACTCATATAAATATAATCACTTGCTTTTAAAAGCTCCAATCCCATTTTTAAAGCTATTTCTCTGTGTTTTTCTTCATCTAAATAGCTAAATTGTAAAATAGGTGAAATAGGTGTAAAACCTTCACATTCACGCATGATTTTTAAGCATTCTCGCGTTGCTATACTAATAGCTTGTGCTTTTCTTTGACTTTCTCTTACAGCTAAAGCTTTATAAGGAGAAGCTATATAAACTATTGCCATGAATTTTCCTTTCTAATAAATTTAAGTTTTAAAAAACTTAATCAAAGTGCTTTAATTAAGCACCTTTGTTAAGCTTTTTGCTCTTTTCAAAATTAATTATTTTTAAGGCAATATGATCAGGATAAATTCCTTTTAAAACATCTACAAATACACCACTTTCTTTGTAAATAATACTTACACCTTTTATCTCATATAAAGAAGCACTATAATCAGCTCTTTCTCCTCTAATCATTCTTCTCATTTTCTTTCTCCTTGCATTAAATTTTCTTTTTTTACTCTTTGCTCTTCTAAAGCTTTTAAGGTATCCATAATCTCTCTCCATTTTTCCTTATTTTTTGGATGAGCTAGCTTTTTTAAGGCATTTTTGTATATTTGACTAACTCTAGCTCTTGAGATATTTAATTCCCTAGCTATTTCTTCAAAACCCATTCTTAACCTAATAGTAAATATCCAGCTGCAGCTTCAATATGCTTTATTTCTATACTTTTACCATCAGCAAAATCACTAGCTCTTTTTAAAAGCTTTTCGCTTTTTCTAAAATTACCCCTAGCTAGATTAAAAATCAAATCTATTGCTTTTTTATCTGCTAGGGAAAAATAATCACAAAGTGCTTTTAAATCTTCATCTTTTAAGCCCTCTTTGTTTTGATAGCAAAGTCCTTTTAATTCCCATTTTGCACCAATTCTAGAACTAAGCTGTCCATACTCGTTATAATCATTTCTACCAACACCTGTAAGATTGTTTTTAAGCTTTTTTGTTCCTACTAAAATCAAAGCAGTATTTGAGAAATCATATATGCGTCTTAAGCACTCAAGTGCTCTAAAAGGCAAGTGTTCGCTCTCATCTATAATTAAAACTTTTGAAGTTCTTGCTAACTCACTAGCTATGCCTCTAATCTTATCATCAAGTGAGCCTTTAAAACACACATTAAGTTTGTTTTCAAGACCACTTAGAAGCATTCTTTTACTAGTTTCAGTAGTAGCTTCAAACAAAACTACCCTTGTGCCATTTTGATTAGCATATTCTTTAATAGCTCGACTTTTACCAGTTCCTGCTTCACCTATGATAACTCCCATTTCACGGTTACACATAGCATTTTCTATAGTTACATTAATTGCTTTTACATCTTTTGTAACTATAAAAGGTGTTTGTAGTTCTTTAATGCTTTTTTCTTCTACGAAGCTTTTTATATACTTTTCAAGTAATGGCTCTACTTTAGTAGCATATTTATAGCTACTTCCTTCTTTCATATAGCCAACCATATAGCTTTTATTAATCCCTAAACGATCAGCTAAGTTGTTTTGAGAGATGTTTTGTATGCTTAAAAATCTCTTGGTTTGCTGGGCTAAATCCATTTTTCATCCTTTTGTTTTTTGCTAAGTTTTTAGATTTTAAAAACTCTTTAAAACTTGAATTAATCAAGCTTTAAACAATTTTTAACCAGCAAAATATTTTTTATCCACAAAAGCTTCCATATCAAATTCGCTTTCGTTATTTGTAGTTTCTTTTTTAGAGTTTAAAATAAGCTCATCAGCACTGGTATCGTTTTTAATTTTTTCAAGTTTTCTTTGTGTTGTTAAATTTTCTTTAGCAAGTGATTTTTGATGTACTTCTTTAGCTTTTATAAGTGAGTTTTCAAAAGTATTTTGCAAATCTTGTAAGTCTTGCTTAATATTAAGTTTGGTAAATGCTGTAATTTCATCTTTTTTAAGCACTTCTTTGATAGCTTTAACTTCGCTTTCATATCCTTTTTTAAGCATTTTAAAGCTTTCTTTGCTAAGTTTAGCAATACTTTCATCAAGCGCTAAGCAAAGAAAATTTCCCATCATATCATAGATAAAAAGTTCTTTGATATTATCGATATTTTGAACACATTTAACCTTTGTTCCAACACTTGGCATCAAGGCACTTTTATAAACTCTACCTTCAAAGTTAATACCTTTTTTACTAACAACCCTAAGCTCTTTATTGCCTGCATTAAATAAAAATTCCTCATAAGATATTTTTACAATAGCTCTATCACATGAGTTCCAAAGCTCAAGTGGGGTTTTAATGCCTTTTTTGCGGCGAACTTTGCTCATATTCCATTTAATCACTTCAGCTTCTAAAAATTCACAAGCCTCACCAAAGGTATGAAGTAATTTTTGATTAGTCTTTTTAGCAAAACCATACTCATCTTTAGCATGTCGTTCTTTTTTAGGAGTTTTTTGCTCAATTGCTTCTCTTTTAGCTAAATTTGATCCTATTGATCCATGAAATAAAGAAATACCGCCATGTTGAAGTGTTTTAAATCTTCTTTCAACTAAAGCCTTTTGTTCTCCTGCATAAGCAATAGCTGCATCATAAGTTATATTAAGACCATCAAGTAAGCTTTGAAAATCTTTTGAAAGATAATCTTTACCATTATCCCCTTTAATCATATCAGGCTTACCAAATTTATCTATAGCTTTCCATAAAAGCCTAGTTAGACTTAAAGAGTTTGATTTTCCTGCTAAAGTAGCTACCCCCATACCACTATAAACATCAACGACACTTAAAATGTGAGGGCGAAAAGGCTCTAAGGTTTCATCATCTCTAACTATAAAATCAGCTGGAGAGCTATCGATTTGCCAACACATATTTTTCATATCATAAGCTTCTCTTTGATTGCCAAGTGCAGGTAGAAACTTACTTTTTGCTTTATCTAAGCCTTGAGTGATAATACAATGTTCTAATGGTTTATATTTATAGTAGTTTTTGATGAAATTTTGCAAAGTTTTTGCACTAAAAAGTGGTTTTACCTCTCCTAAATCAAAACCTATAAAATCATAGTTTTCTTTTTGTGCTGCTTCTTTGTGAATTTTCCACCAAAGTTCAGTGAAATTAAATCCACCCGCCGCAAAGGAGCGATACTCTCTTAAAGCATACTCCTGTATCCAAGTGCTAAGTTTTGTTTTATCTTTGCGGTGAAGTCCGCGAGTGTCGATAAGACCTAGAATGCCATGAGCTTTGAAGGATTGTTGCCATTTCATAAAAATATCTTTTTTAATATTTAATATTTCTAAGGCTCTTTTTTGTTTTAAACCACCTTCAATATATTTTTCCACTTGCTTAAGTAGTTTTACTTTGCTTCTTGCATCTTCTTTAAGCTTATCACTTAAATTTTCAAATTTTAAATTTAAAACAGCCAAATCATTGTCTATTTTTGACTCTGTTAAATTTAAATTTTTCTCTTCAATAATGCAATTTGTATTATTTTCACTTATAATCCCACTCAATTTAACTTCTTGCATTTTTTCATCATAAATTAAAGTATTTTTACTGATTAATTCTTGGTTAAAGGCGGTTAAAATCTGCTCTTTACTTATTTTAAATAGTAGTTTTTTGCCACCTCTGCCACCATTAGCATTATCTACTTTCAACCACTCATATTTATTTGATTTTCTAGTTACTGCAAGTCTTAAGGCGCCTTCACTTACATTAAAAATTTGCGAAGCTTCTTTGGTTTCTAAAAAATACATTTTACTTTAAACCTTGTGGAAGCTCGTTAATAATACCAAGCTCTAATAGTTTTTCAAATACAACTTTTGTACTACCTTTAGTATTTCTTTGACCTGTAATTTCGCCTTTAATAACTCTATGTAAAATATCATAACTGATATTATGTGTTCTAGCAAAGGCTTTTACATTAATAGCGTTGTTTTCAAAATATGCTTTAATCATATTTTTCCTTTAATACTTCAATTTTAATTGAAGTTTATTTTTGATTGTGATAAAATTTCAATTTTAATTGAAGTATTATACTATTAAAAGTTAGTATAAGTCAAGAAAAAAACTAATTTTTAATAGTATTTTTATTGAGGTTGTAATTTTATGGAAGTTTCAAATATACTACAAAAAATGTTCGAAGCAATAGGTGTTAAAAATAAAAATCAACTAGCAAAGTATCTAAATATAGAAAATAGCTTTATATCCGGCTGGGAGAAGAGAGGTAAAATTCCTGAAAAATATATTTATAAAATTTCTCAAGACAGCAATTTACCATATGAATATTTTTTAAATAATACTAATAAAAATGAGTATAATACTAACAAATGCAACCAAAGTACCACTTTTTACTCTATACCAAAACTTAATATTTCAGCTTCTGCTGGTGGTGGCAATGAATTAATAGGATTAGAAGAATATGAAACTGGTGAAATGCTAGAGCTTAGTAAAGCTTTTTTTAAAACAACACCAAAGAATTTAAAAGCTATTAAAGTTGATGGATATTCTATGGTTCCAATGCTTCTACCTGATAGCTGGGTGGTATTTGAAGAAACACATGAGTATCAAGGAGATGGATTATATATTTTAAATTTTGATAATCAACTTATGGTCAAGCTTTTGCAATTAAATCCAATAAGTAAAATTTTGGATATTATTAGTGTTAATAAGGATTACAAAAGCTACAGCATAGATCTAAAAGACTCACAAATTGAGTTAATTATACAAGGCAAGGTTCTGCGTTCTATTATATAGTTTAAGGATTTAAAATGAATGTTGTATTATTAATATTAATAATTATTTTTATTATTATTTTATGTAATTATTTATATAGAAGAATAAAAGGAATGCCAGATAAATCACTGAAAGAAACTTGGAGCGATCTTAAACTTGAATGGTGTAAATACAAGCAAGAAAGTAAAGAAGATTGGGATAAGTATAAGCAAAAATGTAAAAAAATTGATGAAGAATATAGACAAAAAATACAAACAATAAATGAGGAATTTGTAAAGAAAAAAGAACAAAAAGACTTAGTAAAAATAGAAGACTCTTATAAAGAAATATATGA
Organism: Campylobacter sp.; assembly: GCF_020024835.1. Classification (GTDB taxonomy): domain Bacteria; phylum Campylobacterota; class Campylobacteria; order Campylobacterales; family Campylobacteraceae; genus Campylobacter_D. Next base: position 6,341 of record NZ_JAHHTD010000052.1, read on the forward strand.
AGAATATAAAAACTTTTCTATAGATGAACGAGGTAAATTTTTACATAATTTGCTTTTAAACGATCAAGATGAATATGTAGAAGTGTTAAGATTTATTCAAATCGCAGAAGAAAGCGTTGATATAGCTTTAAAATCAAAAAATAAAGATGTTGCAGAAAGCAGAAGAAAACTTGCATTAGAAATGGAACAAAAAATACAAGAAAGACATCCTAAAGCTTATGGTTTAATTGCTGGTATTATTCAGCTTTTAAAAGATAATTATGATCTAAGTCTTTTTGAAAATCAATGTATTAAGTATTATGAAGACGCTAAGAAACTAAAAACCATTAAATCTAGGCAAAAAAGAATTGATTGTATAAATGATTTAATAAAAGAAGCTGAAATAAATCCTAAAATTGATAAAAAAATTATTGATTTTTGGAAAAATAAAGTAAAAGAAATATAATAATTACATTTTAAGTTTAAGCTTTGTGGAAAATTAAAATTACACCAAAAAGTGTATTTTTATTTTTCTAAGGTGTATTTTTATTTTTCCGCCGACATTAAGCCAACAATACTCATACCCATCACACTCATAAGGATCAAAGCAGTGCATTC
>NZ_JAHHTD010000053.1 GCF_020024835.1 Campylobacter sp.
GTTCAAAAGAACTTTCAATAAAAAAGAATACATTATTGAAAACAAAGTTGTTAAAATCACTTAAGGATTCAAAGTTTAATTTTTTATCCTTTAAAAATAAGATTGTTTTAAAATCATTTTTTAAATTTTTACTATCAAAATTAAAAAATTTGGCTGATTTTATGATTCTTTGCAAATGCTCTTTAAAAAAGAGTATTTTCCCATTTTTATAAAACATTGTTTCAAATAAATGAAAATCATTTCTTAAAATTTCAGTTTTTAATTTTAATTCTTCAAACTCTTCATTCTTTTTAGAGTCCCATACAATACCACCTCCAACACCATATCTGTAAAAATTATCTTTATGTTTTTTTTCTATAGTTCTAATAGCTACGCTAAATTTAGCTTTCTCTTTGTGAATTAAACCTATAGCTCCACAATAAATTCCTCGTTTTCTCTTTTCTAGTTTTTCTATAAAATCTATAGTTTCAATTTTTGGAGCACCCGTGATGGAGCCACAAGGAAAAAGAGCTTTAAAAATATCAAAAAAATTTATATTTTTTTTTAATTTTCCACTAATTTTAGAAATAAGTTGATGTAAAGTTGGATAGGATTTAACAATAAAAAGATCAGTTTTTTGAGTGTTTTTAACAATAATTTTTGATAAATCATTACGCAGTAAATCAACTATCATCACGTTTTCACTAATTATTTTTTCATTATTTTTTAAAAAATATTTAAATTTCTCATCTTCATCTTGTATTTTAGATCGTTTTATAGTGCCTTTCATTGGTTTAGTTGTGATGGTATTATTTTTGATTTTAAAAAAAAGCTCTGGAGAAAATGATGCTAATTCTAAAAATTCATTTTTAATATATGCTTTAAATTGAGTGTTTTGTTTAGGATAAAGATTAATGAAACTTTTATAAAGATTAAGATTTGATTTAAAATGCAATTCTTGGGTTAAATTAACTTGATAACTTTTACCATTAGCTATGGCTTTTTTTACTTTATTAAAATCAGTAAAATATTTTTTTTGATTTAGATCTTGAGTGAAAATAGGGCAAAAATCTAAATTTTCATTTTCTTCATTAAATTTAATTCTTTCTTTAAAAGCTAAAAAATATACAAATGGTTCTTTACTTGTGTAGTTTTTATTTTTTAAATATTTATAAAATTCATATTTTATATAGCCTAAAAAGTAAAATTTATCTTTATTTTTTTCTATGATTTTAAATATCTTTTTGCTTTGTTTTTGATTATATGCTTGAAGTGTAAAAGCAAGATTTTGATAAAAAAAAGATCCAAAAATTCCAATTTTTTCCATAATTTTACACTCAAAAATATATCTATTGAGCTTTATTTTTTCTTAAGTTAAGAAACTTTTAACCAAATTTTGAATGAGTAAATTCCAGCCATCTACTAAGACAAAAATTAGTAATTTAAAAGGCATAGAAATCATTACAGGCGGAAGCATCATCATACCCATAGCCATCAATACTGAACTTACGACCATATCAATAACTAAAAATGGTAAAAACAATAAAAACCCTATTTCAAATGCTGTCTTTAATTCACTAATCATAAATGCAGGCACTAAAATCGTTAGAGGCACTTCATCTATGGTTTTTGGATTTTCTAAATTTCTAATTCTATAAAAAAGCGCTAAATCTTTTTCTCTAGTGTTTTTAAGCATAAAATCTTTAAAAGGCTTAACACTTTTAGTAAAAGCTTCTTCGTAGCCAATTTTTTCTGCTATGTAGGGTTTGATTCCTTCATTGTATGATTTTGTAGCAACTGGTTCCATAATAAAAAAAGTTAAAACTAAAGCTATGGTTGCTAAAATAGTATTTGGTGGCATAGTTTGAGTGCCTAAAGCAGTTCGCAAAAAAGAAAATACAACAATAAGTCTTAAAAATGAAGTCATTATAAAAATGATAGTTGGAGCAAGAGCTAGTATTGTTAAGACTATGATTATGTTTAAAGTCGTTACTAATTGTTTAGGAGTATCAGGCGCACTTAAGCTTAAATTTACGGTTGGAATGGTTACTTCGGCTCCAAAAAGCACTAAACTTGATAAAAACAATACTAACAAAGCTTTCAAAATTTTTCCTTAAGCTTAAAATAAGTTAGCATTTTATCAATTTTACTCTTAAAAAATATAGAAAATTTAAATTTAATCTAAAAAATACTTTAAAAATTAAATATTCCATATCCACTCGTAATAAATAAAGATTGTTTTTTACTTTTGCTTGTTAAAATGAGGGTTATTTTTTTTGCAAAAAAGGGTATATTATGAAAACTTCTGTACTTATATTAGCTGCTGGACTTGGGACTAGAATGAAATCTAATAATCCAAAGGTCCTTCAAAAAATTTGCTCTAAGGCTATGATTTTGCATATTTTAAAGCAAGCTTATAAAATCAGTGATGATGTATGTGTAGTATTGTCATATCAAAAAGAAAAAGTTGAACAAGTAATTTTAGAAAATTTTCCACAAACTCGTTTTTTAGAGCAAGATTTAAAAAATTATCCAGGAACTGCTGGGGCTTTAAGAGGTTATGAAAGTAAATATGAAAAAGTCTTGATTTTGTGTGGTGATATGCCTTTGGTTAAAGCTAAGGATTTAGAAAAGATTGCATTAAATAATAGTGATTTTAACGTGGCAGTATTTAAGACAAAAGATGCAAAAAGTTATGGAAGAATAATTTTAAATGAAGAAAAAATTGAAAGAATAATTGAATGCAAAGATGCAAATGAAGAAGAACTTAAAATTAAAGTATGCAATAGTGGTGTGTATGCTATAAAAAGCTCTATTTTAAAAGAAATTTTACCTTTGATTAAAAATGAAAATAAAGCTAAAGAGTATTATTTAACTGATGCAGTATTTTTGGCTAAAGAAAAAGGTTATATTATCAAAGCTGTTTTTGTAAATGAGCAAGATTTTATGGGAGTAAATGATAAATTTGATCTTTGTTTAGCTCAAGATCTTATGCAAAAAGAAATTAAAAAAGAGTGGATGAAAAAAGGTGTTATTTTTCATATGCCTCAAACTACTTTTATCTCAGATGAAGCTGAATTTATAGGTGAGTGTGAAATTTATGAAAATGTGCGGATAGAAGGTAAGAGTAAAATTATAAATTCTATTATTAAAAGTTCTTGCGTGATAGAAGATAGCACGATAGAAGATAGTGATGTTGGACCCTTAGCACATTTGCGTCCAAAATGCTATTTAAAAAATACTCATATAGGAAATTTCGTAGAATGTAAAAATGCATTGTTAAATGGAGTAAAAGCAGGGCATTTGAGTTATTTGGGTGATTGTGAGATTGATGAGGGCACAAATATAGGATGTGGAACTATCACTTGTAATTATGATGGAATAAAAAAACATAAAACAAAAATAGGCAAAAATGTTTTTGTTGGTTCAGATACGCAATTTATTGCTCCAATTAATATTGAAGATGAGGTTATTATAGCTGCAGGAAGCACGGTTTATAAAAATGTTAGTAAAGGTTCTTTGTATATTAATAGAACTAAAGCTGAGATTAAACAAGAATTTTTTTATCAAAAATTAGGAAAAAAATGAAAACTATCTTACTAGCAATAAGCGGCAGCATAGCATTTTATAAAGCATATGAGCTTATTTCCTTATTTAAAAGAGAAGGATTTAAGATAAAAGTCTTGCTTTCTCAAGGTGTATTAAAATTTGCCACTAAGATTAGCTTTGAAGCACTAGTAGATGATGTTTTATGTGAGGAAAATGAAAGTTGGAGGGATTTTAATAATCATATTGCTTTTAGTAAAGATTGTGATATTGTAGTTTTTGCACCTGCTAGTGTAAATTCTATTAATAAACTTTCTTTAGGTATAGCTGATAATTTATTTATTCAGACTTTGATTGCAGTAAATAAGTCTAAACCTTTCATAATAGCACCAGCTGCAAATACAAATATGTATTTACATTTTAGTGTTCAAAAATCACTAAATTTATTGAAAGAAAATGGATATATCATAGTTGATCCAATTGTAAAAACTTTAGTATGCAAAGATGAAGGTGTAGGTGCTTTAGCTAAGATAGAAGATATTTTTAATATTACTAAAAAAGAGCTTTTAAAAGAAGAATTTTGGCAAAACAAAAGTGTGATTGTTACGGGTGGAGGAACACAAGAAAAGATAGATGATGTGCGTTGTATAAGTAATTTTTCAAGTGGAAAAATGGCAAAAGCTATAGCAGATGCTTGTTATTTTTTAGGTGCTAGGGTAAAATTTTTAAGCTCTATAGATTTTGACACACCTTATGAAATTTGTAAATTTGTAAATTCAAAAGATTTAAAAGAACTTTTAAATAATAATTTAGAGAGTGATTTTTTGATTATGGTAGCTGCTGTGAGTGATTTTATACCACAAAATATAAAAGGAAAAATCAAAAAAGAAGAGCATTCAAAAGGCTTAAATGTGCATTTAAAATTAAATGAAGATTTGCTTAAAAATTGTAATTTTAAAGGAAAAAAAATAGGTTTTAAAATGGAATATGATAAAATTAATGCTGTAAAAAATGCTAAAAAATCTTTAATAAATAAAAATTTAGATATGGTTTGCTTAAATATTTTAGATGAGAATATAAATTTTGGAAGCGATGAAAATTGCATTAGTTTTATTACCAAAGAGCAAGTATGGCAAAGCCAGAAAATGAGTAAAGAAAAATTAGCCTTTGTTTTAATGCAAAAAATGAGGAAGCTTTAGTGAATATTATAAATTCAACTTTGCCTGTCAAAATGCAAATTTTAGAAAAAAAATCTTACAATCGTTATGTTTTGCTTTTAAATACAAAAAGACTTGAAACAAAAAGTATGATAGAACTTGAAGTTGGACAAGAATATTTAGCTGAAGTTTATGAAAATAAAGGAGTAATTTCTTTTAGAAATCTTTTAAAAAAACCTAATATAAAACTTTTTGAAGATGGAATTTTTATTATAGAGAAGCTTTTAGAATATGGAGATGAAAATTTTTGGTATAAAAAATATATAACTCAAAAGATTATTGAAAGTAAAAATTTTTATGAGTATGAGATTTATAAAGAAATGTTTTTTGCCTTTTTTGAAAAAATTTACCATATTCCTTTTGTCTATGAATCGCAAAGAGCTTTGTTTGAAGCAAAAAAGAATGGAAAAAATGTAGAGGTTTATTTATATTTAGAAATTTTTGGTGCTTTAAAAATTTATATTAGCGATGGAAAAATAACACGCATTCAAACTCCTTTTGCAAAAGTAGCACAATTTTTACAAGAATATTTTAATTTTGAAGTAATTTCTGCCTTATCTCCAATGTTTGTGTTTAAGAGATTGATGGATATAAAAGGCTAGTGGTATGAATAAATTAAAACATTTAGCCATCGTTATGGATGGAAATAGAAGGTGGGCTAGAAAAAATGGTTTGCTAGAAAAAATTGGCTATAAACAAGGTGCTAAGATAATAGAAGAAATCATAGAAGTTTGTATAGAAAAAAAAATTTGTAATCTAACCCTTTATGCTTTTAGTACTGAAAATTGGCAAAGACCCAAAGAAGAAGTGAATTTTCTTTTTAAATTACTAGAAAGATATTTAGATGAATCTTTACCTAAATTTATCACGAGCAAAGTGCGTTTTAAAGCTATAGGAAATTTGAATCTTTTAGATGATTTAATCATAAAAAAAATAAAAAATTTCGAGGAGCAAACGAAAGATTATTCTAAGTTATGTGTAAATTTAGCTATTTCTTATGGTGGAAAAGATGAAATAGTAAGAGCGATGAGAAAAGTTGTTGAGAAAAAGCTTGAGATTACTGAAGAAAATATACAAGCGAATTTGGATTTAAGTGAAGATGTAGATTTATTTTTAAGAGTTGGAAATGCTAAGAGAATTTCAAATTTTTTATTATGGCAATCAAGCTATGCTGAAATTTATTTTAGCTCTACGCTTTTTCCAGCTTTAACTAAAAAAGAATTTAATTCTATTATTGATGATTTTAAAAGACGCAAGAGAACTTTTGGAAAATGATTTTTTTTGTTTTATTAGGGCTTGCTGTAGGTTCTTTTGTTAATGTAGTTATTTTTAGAACTATACACAATAAAAGCATTGTTACTCCAAGATCTCATTGTCTAAAATGCAACAAAACCTTAAAAATCTTTCACTTGATTCCTTTAATTTCTTTTGTTTTTTTAAAAGGAAAATGTTTTTTTTGCAAGGAAAAGATTTCTTTTATTTACCCATTAAATGAATTTTTTTGCGCTTGTTTATTTATTTTGGCTTTTTTGCTTTATGGTGATGATTTTTTCAAAGTTTTAATTTTTTCACTTATTCTTAGTATATTTTTGATACTTTCTTTGATGGATTATTATCTTAAAGCAGTTAGTGAAATTTGGCTTTGGATATTGTTTATTTTAGCTTTTATTTTTGATTTTATTTCTAATGAAAATTTAAATATTTTAAACCTTGAAGAAAGTTTTGTATTTAG
>NZ_JAHHTD010000054.1 GCF_020024835.1 Campylobacter sp.
AAAATCATCAATCTTTATAAAATTTTCTTTGATTTCATAAGCTTTTAAAGTTTGCAATTTTTCACCAATTTTCACTATGCGATAACTTTTATCTATATGCCTTAAAGCTTCTATGACAAAATCATTCATATCAGTAATGATAGCATTTGTATTTTTACCCGTAAATTCAAAATAAATTTTAGCTTCATAAGATTTATAAGATTTTTCTGATAATACTTCAAAGCATAAAATTCTATTATTTTTAAGCACTTTTATATTTAAAATTTTTACATTTGCAAAATATTTTTTTAACATAAAATCAAATGGTGCATTATAGTTTCTAGCTTGAAATTTTTCTTGATAAATTCCACTTTTTGAACGTGTTAAATCAATAATAAAACTTTGATGATCTAAACTAATTTCTAATAAATTATCATCTAAGCGTTTTAAATAATTTAATCTCTTAAAGGACTGAAAATAATCTTTTATTTGTATTAAATCTGTATATTTCATACTAAGTATTATAAAATATTTTAATAAAAATTTGTGAGGTTTTATGGATAAAAAAATTTCTTACCCTTGTGTAATTTTATGCGGTGGAAAATCTTCTCGTATGAAAAGAGATAAAAGTTTGCTAGAAATTGATGGAAAAAGCTTAGCTTTGTATCAATATGAAAAACTAAGTTATATTTTTAAAGACGTTTTTATAAGTACTAAAAATGATAAATTTAATAATAAAAATATCAAGCTTATTTTAGATGATTCTTCGGTGTATTCTCCCTTAATAGCGCTAAATTCTATTTTAAAAAAATTTCAAAACACTTATGTATTTATCATCAGCGTCGATACCCCAAATATATCACATAAAACCCTATGGTATCTTTTTGAAAAACTTCAAAATCAAAAAATACTTTTAGCTAGCACCACAAATCATAAACACTATTTATGTGGATTTTATCACGGAAATAATTACAATACCTCTTTAGAATTTTTAAAAGAAAATAACCATAAATTAGCATTTTTTTGCGAAAAAATAGGTGCAGAATTTATACATTTTAGCAATGAAAACGAATTTATAAATTTAAATTATTATGATGATTATAAAAAATGGCTTCATAGCGTAAAAAAATTTACTTAAAATAAATTTTTACGCTATTTATATTTTAGAGTAAGAAAAAAGCAATAGCGCTTCCTAAGATTAAAAGCGATCCATTAAAAAATATAAACGTAGGTATGCAAGTATCTTTTATATGATCACCTTGTCCGTCTGCATTTAACCCTACACTTATACCAAGAGTTGTTTCACTAGCAGGAGATCCAGCATCACCTAAAGCACCTGCAACACCTATAATAAAAACTATTGCAGCAGGAGAAAAACCAAGCTCTAAGCATATTGGACAAAATAAAGCTGCTATAATTGGAATAGTCCCAAACGAACTCCCTATACCCATAGTAATTAAAAGCCCTATTAGCAACATAATAAAAATAGCCATTAAATAGCTTTTTTCCATAAATGGCACACTAATTTTAACCAAATCAGCTATACCTCCACTTTGTTTTAAAACTTCGCCATAACCAGAAGCTACTAACATAACAAAAGCAATATAACCCATAATCTTAAGACCATCATCAAAGATTAAATTTACTTTGTTATATTCAACGCCACCTAATATCACCATCAAAACAAATCCTAAAAGCCCAGACAAAGGTAAATTATGTGTTAAAATTTGCAAGATTAGTGTAAGAGCTAAACCAATCAATACACCCCATTCTCTTTTACCCATACTTAAATTCTCAAAATCTATTTTAGCAATTTGCTCTTCTTTATACTCTCTAGGTTTAGCATAAAAAACAAATACTGCTAAAAATAAACCAACAAGCATACAAATAACCGCAAAAATCATAGTTTCAGATACATCGTTTAAATTAACTTGAACTCCATTAGAATTTAAATTTTCTACAAGTAAAGTTTGAAAAATAAGTCCAAAACCTAAAGGAAGGACCATATAAGGAGTAGTAAGACCAAAAGTTAAAGCACAAGCAATCGCCCTACGATCGATTTTTAATTTGTTAAAAATTTTCAATAAAGGAGGTATTAACAAAGGTATAAAAGCCACGTGAATAGGTATTAAATTTTGTGAAAAACAAGCAATCAAAGCTAAAGAAAGTATAAGTAAATACTTCTTTTGTGATATACATTTAGAAACAATTTTAATTAAATATGAAGTAAGATTAGTTTTAGAAATAGCAGCAGCAACTGCTCCAAGTAAAATATAACTTAGTGCAGTTTGCAAATTTCCTTGCATACCATCAATTAAAATTTGCATAGATTTCATCATAGCTTGAGGTAAATTTGTAAAAAAATTTGACAAATCTAAATGCTCAATATTCATAAATTGAGACCAAACTCCAACTAAAATACCACTTAGCAAAACGCTTAGTAAAACATTAAATCTAAAAAAACACAAAAGTGTCATCACAATAACACCAACAAATACAGGATTAAATAAAAGCATATTTTTCCTTAGAAATTAAAGATTTCACATTGTAAATAAAATTTATAAATAATTATTTAAGTTTAAAAAATTTAGACAAAAATTGTAGAATAAAACATAATTTTTACTTTAATAAAGGATTAATAATGCGAAGTGATGCCATCAAAAAAGGACATTTAAAAGCACCAAATCGTTCTTTACTTCGAGCATGTGGTCTAAATGATGATGATTTTAATAAACCTTTCATCGGGGTTGCAAATAGCTATATAGACATCATTCCTGGACATTTTTTTTTAAATGATTATGCAAAAATTATAAAAGATGAAATTCGAAAAAATGGGTGTGTTCCTTTTGAATTTAATACCATAGGCGTAGATGATGGGATTGCTATGGGGCATAAAGGAATGCTATATTCTTTACCTAGTCGGGAACTGATTGCAAATTCTATAGAAACTATAATGAATGCTCATCAATTAGATGCTTTAATTTGTATTCCAAATTGCGACAAAATAACTCCTGGAATGCTAATGGGAGCACTAAGGGTTAATGTGCCCACTATTTTTGTAAGTGGCGGTCCTATGAAAGCTGGGGTTGATAAATATGGTAAAAAAATTAGTTTAAGTTCGGTTTTTGAAGCTGTAGGAGCATATGAAGCTAAAAAAATCAATGCAGATGATTTAAAAGATATAGAATGTTCAGCTTGCCCTGGTGGAGGATCTTGCTCTGGAATGTTTACTGCAAATTCTATGAATACCTTATGTGAAGCTATGGGTATAGCATTAAAAGGTAATGGGACTATACTAGCTTTAAGCAAGGAAAGAGAAGAACTTTTAAGAAAAACTGCAAGAAGAATTTGTGAAATTGCATTAGATGAACAATTTAAAATTCGAAATATCATTAACAAAAAATCTATAAAAAATGCTCTCATTGTTGATATGGCTATGGGCGGAAGCTCAAATACAATATTGCATATGCTTGCAATTGCTTATGAAGCGGGCGTGAAATTAGATATTAAAGAATTAAACAACATTAGTGCAAATATTGCTCACATAGCTAAAATAGCTCCTTCTTTAAACACCATTTATATGGAAGATATACATAAAGCTGGTGGCGTTAGTGCTGTAATGGCAGAATTAATAAACAATAAAAATCATATCTTAGAACTTGATACTATAAATATTTTAGGACAAACTTTACGAGAAAGTATCCAAAATGCTAAAATCCAAGATGAAACTATAATTAGAAAATTAGATAATGCTTATTCTAATGTCGGAGGACTTGCAGTATTATTTGGAAATATTGCAAAGCAAGGTTGTGTTATAAAAACGGCTGGATTAACAGGAGGGAGAAAATTTAAAGGCAAAGCAATTTGTTTTAACTCTCAAGATGAAGCGATAAAAGGTATTATCAAAGGTAAAGTTAAAAAGGGTAATGTGTGTGTTATACGTTATGAAGGTCCAAAAGGAGGTCCTGGTATGCAAGAAATGCTTAGTCCTACATCGCTTCTAATGGGAATGGGGCTTGGAGCTGATGTTGCATTAATTACAGATGGTAGATTTAGCGGTGCTACAAGAGGATTTAGCATAGGTCATATTTCTCCAGAAGCAGCAGAAGGTGGTTTAATAGCACTTTTAGAAGATGGAGATGAAATTGAAATCGACGTTGATTCTTACACTATAGAAGCAATTTTAAGTGATGAACAAATCAATATAAGAAAAGAAAAATTTAAAATGCCTAAAAAAGATATAAATTCAAGATGGCTAAAAATGTATCAAAAACTTGTTAGCAATGCTAGTAAAGGAGCTGTATTAAACATAGATAATTAAAAGTGGCCGGGAGAAAGGGATTCGAACCCCTGGAGGTGTTACCCTCAACGGTTTTCAAGACCGCCGCTTTCGACCACTCAGCCATCTCCCGTAATTTCTTAAGATATTAATCAAGTTCGCACTCTTGGAGGCGACATCCGGATTCGAACCGGAGATCAAGGCTTTGCAGGCCCATGCCTTACCGCTTGGCTATGTCGCCTTGAGTTACCAAATTTAAAGTGGTGCCCGAGGCCGGACTTGAACCGGCACGGAAGAAAAATTCCGAGGGATTTTAAGTCCCTTGTGTCTACCAATTCCACCACCCGGGCGGGTGATTTATGGAGCGGGAAACGAGATTCGAACTCGCGACCCCAACCTTGGCAAGGTTGTGCTCTACCCCTGAGCTATTCCCGCATTAAATTTAAAATCGTAATTGTATAATCATAAAGCTTAAATTTTTATAAAAAATATTTTAGCAAATTGACATAAATAATAAATCTTTGATAGTGTTAAATTTGCAAGAATTTAAAATTTAAGCCACCTAATGTTCTTAAAAAATTTTGAATTTTAAAGCTAAATTTAGCACTTTACTTAAAAAATTATTAAATTTTTAATGAAATTTATAATAAAATTTAAATTAAGAAATTTATTCTCAAAAATTTTTAGCAAAACCTAAAGATAATACAATGTAATTGATAATATTCACAAAAATATTGATAAATATTTTTTGATAAAAGACTATGATAAAAAGCTAAAAAATTATCAAAAATGAAGATTAATTAAAATATTTCTTAAAAAATAACGTAATCTTATTTAATATATTTTTATTTAATATTAAAAAAAAAAAAAATAAAATTTAGCTGTATTTAAATATATACGAGGAGAAAACATGGATAAAAATAGGAGTGTAACTTCTAAACTTACTCTTATGGTTGGTGTTGCAATTGTTCTAATTATCATAGTTGCAAACATTGTCAGTTATTATGATGCTAAAGAAAGCACTTATAAGTTAATCTCTCAAAATCAAAACGAGATTGTTGATGGTGTTACAAAAACTTTTGATACTTATGCAACTAACAAAAAGCAAATGATAGAATCATTGGCTCAGGAATTACAACGTAATGAAAATATGAGTATAGAGCAAATCACTTCATTATTAAGAGCTTTTGCACAAGCAGGTAGATTTGAACTTATCTATATGGGTTATGAACACAATGGATATTTGTATCAATCTGATAGTGAGTTATTAACACCTCAAAAAGATAACTATGATGCAAGAACAAGACCTTGGTATAAAAAAGCAAAAAATCAAGGAGGTATTATAGTAACAGAGCCTTATAAATCTTTTCAATCTGGAGCTATTGAATTAACCTATGCAGCACCAGTTTATGGCAAAACAGGGAAGCTTATTGGTATTGTGGGAGGAGACTATGATATTAAGAAAGATGTTCTTGGAGAATCAAATCAAAACTCTCTTACCTTTGCTGCAGTATATGATGAAAAAGGTAATATTTTATTTCACTCTGATATAAATAGAGTTTTAACTACTACCACGCTTAGCAAAAATATAACCCATGCGCTTAATTCAGATCCAAGTATTTTAGATAAAGATGCTGTTTTTCATACAAAAAATGAACAAGGCGTTGAACAAGCTGTAGTATGTAATAAAGCTTCAGATCCTTCTTATCGGGTATGTTCAATAGTCCCTAGCTCATTTTATACCCAACCTATTAATGCAATTTTACTAAAACAAATAACTATAGGAATTGTTGCTATTGTTATCGTTCTTATCTTTTTACGTCTGTTAATAATCAAAAGCCTCTCCCCAATCCAAAAAATCCAAACAGGCTTAAATTCATTCTTTGATTTCATCAATCATAAAACAAAAGATTCTGCTATGATTAATGTTAATACCAATGATGAAT
>NZ_JAHHTD010000055.1 GCF_020024835.1 Campylobacter sp.
CTATGGCAAGGCTATGGCAAGGCTATGGCAAGGCTATGGCAAGGCTATGGCAAGGCTATGGCAAGGCTATGGCAAGGAATTTGGAACTTTTTTTGCTTGTTTTTTGAAAAAATCTGCGGAGCTAAAAAATGAGAATAAGTAATCAATACACTTTCTACACCTCGATACAAAGTTACACAGAAGGTCAGTCTATGCTTAATAAATACAACCTTCAACTTCAAACTGGACAATTAATACAGCATTCTTTTGAAAATGCAAACACTTATATAAATGGTTCAAGGTTAGAATATGAAATGGCAAATATTAATCAAATTATTCAAGGGACGCAGTCTGCACAAGAAATTGCTAAAAATACAGACACAGCATTAAAAAATATTACCGAACTTTTAGAGAAATTTAAAGTTCTTTTGACAAAGGCAGCAAGCGATAGTAATGATTCAACATCAAGAGAGGCCATAGCAAAAGAATTAAAACTTGTAAAAGAATCTATAATCAATATAGCAAACACTAGTGTCAATGGACAATATCTTTTCGCAGGATCAAATACAGCCACAAAACCTTTTGATAAGTATGGAAATTATAATGGAAATAAAGATAATATTTTTGTTGTAAGTGGTTCAGGGACTGAAATACCTTATAATGTGCCTGGATGGGATTTATTTTTTAAACCAGATAATAACGTTAAAAAAGTCATTTCTACCAATGTATCTTTAGTGGATAACAGATACGATGTAAAAAATAGTCCTAGTGATAAAAAATACTTAACCTCAGATTCTAAATTTTCTCATCTTATAGGTCAAAATTATGTCGCAGGTGGTGGGCTTGATAAAGACAAGGATTTTGAATATCAAGATTCCAAACTTCCTTTTCCGCAATCTGCTATGTATGTTCAAGGTATAAAGCCTGATGGGACAAGTTTTAAAGCTACTTTAAATATAGGACCTGAAGATACACTTGGAGATGTTTTAGATAATATAGGAAAACTTTATGGTAATACAGATACCAATAAGCTTGTAGATGTAACGATGAATGATAGTGGGCAAATTGAGATTAAAAATTTAAAAGAAGGAGATAGCTCTTTAGATTTTCACGCTGTTGCTTTAACCCCGCAGGTTACAGATAAAGCACAGATTCAAGAATTACAAAATGCAGCTGCGGGTTTAACTCAAGATGAGCTTACTAATCTTATAATGCAACAAGCTGCCCCTAATGGAAATTTAAATAATATTACTAATCCAGTAACTATAGCTATTAATGGTCAAAATTTTACATTAAATATCCATCAAACAGATTTTATAAAAAGTGATATTAATGGCAATAAAACTACTGGAGAAAAATTTGATGTGCCTTTTGAAAAAGATGGCAATAAAGTCTTTGGAAATGTTTCTCAAGTCATCAAAGGGACAAGCCAATATGCAAATGATGAGACAAAATTAAGTGAAGTAATAGCCACTGATACTATGGTAGGTCAATCACTGCAAATGGATATCACTTCTAAAAGTGGTAGAACTTATAATGTAAATATAGATTTAGAAAATTCTCGTGTGAGTTACACCACTCCTGGTGGTGCGGCTATAACTTTTCCTATTGCTCATTCAAGATATAATGAAGCAAATGGAACTACAACAGGCGTTGTAACTGATCCTCAAGATATAACCTATAGACAACTAAATGATATCATAGGTATGTTTGCAAGTGATAATGTGCCAACTGCGACTATTAACGCAGTTAATGGCGTAGTTCCAGATGCTGGTTTTACAACTATCCAACAAAATATATCTAACTCAAAAGATTTTGTAGAAGTTAATATGGATTATAAAGGGAGAATTAGCATTAGTGATAAATTCTCAACTAATACAAACATAGGTTTGACTATAAAAGATACTAATTCAAATAGAGGTTTTCCACCATCAAATCCACCTGGGCAAGTAAATGCTGGATCAAATTTAATTTTTAGTGCTAATAATTCTTTAACTATAGATGATCCTAATGTGGATTTGATTAAAGATTTAGATGAGATGATAGATGCTGTTTTAAATGGCACTATGAGGGCAGATTCTGAGGGAAAAGATCCTAGAAATACTGGCTTACAAGGTGCATTAGCAAGGATTGATCACTTGCAAGATCATATAAGAAAAACACACACAACTATAGGTGCATACACAAATTCCATAGAAGAAACCAACAAAAGAATGACTTTTTTAAATGTGAATGTAGCTACTATTAAAAGTGGTGTAACTGATGCTGATTATGGGCAAACTTATATGCAATTTATGCAAGCAATGGTATCTTATCAAGCTATGCTTTCAGCAACAGCTAAAATTTCACAAATGAGTTTATTAAACTATATGTAAAATTTGATATAATAGCCCTTTTTATTTAAAGGATTTGTTATAAAAAAAGAGGCTATTTTCATCATTTTAAATCTTTTGATTTTATATTTTTGTTTTAGTGCTTTGATCCCTGAAAGGTCTTTAGTAGGTGTATTTGGGTATTTTTTAGTGCAATTTAGTTATTTTTTGTTTGGATCTTTGACTAAATTTTATCCTTTTACATTTTTTTGGTTTAATTATTTATTTTATAAGAATGATTATAAACTAGATTTTATAGAGCGAAGATATAGTGTTGCTGTGATTTCTTGCATTATAGCTTCATTGATTTTTAGTGCAATATTTCTACAAGATAAAGGATATATAGCCTCTATTATGTTTTTAATACTCAATGGACTTTTTGGAAAAATAGGTTCAGCTGTGTTGATAATATTGCTTTTATCTTTTGCTTTTAGTATAACTTATCCGCAAATTTTAAAAGAATTTTTTAAAATAGAAATTAATTTTGACTTTTATATAAAACTTGAAACATTGATTAAAAATAAGATTTTTGGATTTTTTGGCGGAGATAAATACCAAGATGAAACCAAAGAAGAGCAAGAAAAGCTTAAACAAGAATTGCTTATAAAAGAAAAAAAAGATGAAGAAGAATTAAAAAAAGAAAATTTGATTAAAGAAGAATCACTAGAAGAAAAGAAATTTAACTTAGATGAATTAAAAAATCAAAATTTAGATGAATTTGTGATAAATGATGATGAAAAAAAAATGAGCTCTAGTTTTGTATATGAGCTTTCTGAACCTGTGGCAAATTTTATGCAAAAAGCTAGTAAAACAAATACAAAGGAAGAAGAAATGACGCCTGAAGAATATTTATTAAAATACAAAAATAAAAGTGAGGATATATATACTCAAACTTTAAAAAGTAAAAATTTAGATGAACCAAGCTATAAAAGACGCAATATAGACATAGATGATGAAAAAGAAATTCAAGAAGAAGATACTTTTTTTGCTAAAGAATTAAAACAAAGAGAGGAAATGCTTAGAAAAGCTAGATTGTTTGAAGAGTATAAGGCCTTGCAAAAAGAAAAAATCTTAGAAGAATTAAATGAAGATTTTAAAAAAATAGAAGAATTAAACGCCATCGAAACGCAAAAAGAGATTGAATTTAATAAAATCAAAGATAAGACAAATTTCTTAGGTGTAAATGAGGTAAAAGAATTTAAAGATGAGGATTTTATCCCACAAAATGAAATTAAAGAACTTGATTTTAGCGAAGAAGCTTTTGAAAAACCTATAAGCATTGATGAGCTTAGAGCTAAAAAAGAAAATTTTAATTCTGATGAAAATATAGATAATTTAATTTCTAAAGAAGATTTTACCAAAGATAAAGAGCAAGTAAAAGAGAATTTATATCATCATTCTATAATAGATGGATTAAGTGAAAATAAAGCTTTGTTAAAAGAACTTGAATTTGGAGATTATGAAAAGCCACAAGATTTTATTTTACCGCCTTTAAATTTTTTATCTATGCCAAATGAAGGTAAAAATGAAATCAATGAAGAGGAAATTGATAGAAAAATATATGATTTATTAGAAAAATTAAGACGATTTAAAATTGGTGGAGATGTTGTTAGAACTTATACAGGCCCTGTTGTAACTACTTTTGAATTTAGACCTGCTGCTGATGTTAAAGTGAGTAAAATTTTATCTTTGCAAGATGATTTAGCAATGGCACTGAAAGCACAAACTATAAGAATTCAAGCACCAATTCCTGGTAAAGACGTAGTGGGTATAGAAGTTCCAAATGAAAAAATTGAAACGATTTATCTAAGAGAAGTATTAGAAAATGATATCTTTAAAAATTCAAGCTCTCCTTTGACTATAGCATTAGGAAAAGATATAGTGGGCAATCCTTTTGTTACAGATCTTAAAAAACTTCCTCATCTTTTAATAGCAGGAACCACAGGAAGTGGTAAAAGTGTGGGGATAAATTCTATGCTTTTATCTTTACTTTATAGAAATTCTCCAAAAACTTTAAGACTTATGATGATAGATCCTAAAATGCTTGAATTTAGTATCTATAATGACATACCACATTTGCTTACCCCAGTGATTACTGATCCAAAAAAGGCAGTTAATGCTTTATCTAATATGGTAGCTGAAATGGAAAGAAGATATCGTTTAATGGCAGAAGCAAAAACTAAAAATATTGAAAATTATAATGAAAAAATTAAAGAGCAAGGCGGAGAAATTTTGCCTTTTATTGTTGTGATTATCGATGAGCTTGCTGATTTAATGATGACAGCTGGAAAAGATGTGGAATTTTATATAGGTCGTTTAGCACAAATGGCAAGGGCAAGTGGTATTCATCTTATCGTTGCCACACAAAGACCTTCGGTTGATGTTGTTACTGGAGTTGTAAAAGCAAATTTACCAAGTAGAATTTCATATAAAGTAGGTCAAAAGATAGATTCTAAAGTTATACTTGATAGTATGGGTGCTGAAAGTTTATTAGGTAGAGGGGATTGTTTATTTACTCCACCTGGAATGAGCTCTCTTGTGCGTTTGCACGCTCCATATGCGAGTGAAAATGAAATAGAAAATATAGTGGAATTTTTAAAACAACAGCAAATTGTAGAGTATGATGAAAGTTTTTTAAAAGATGACAATTCTGATTTAGGCAATAGAAGAAGTGATTTTGATGATGGAGATTTAGATGAGCTTTATGAAGAAGCTAAAGCTATTATTTTAGAGGATAGAAAAACTAGTATTTCTTATGTGCAAAGACGTTTAAAAATAGGCTACAATCGTGCTGCTAATATAATAGAACAACTCACTCAAATGGGAGTTTTAAGTGAGCCTGATTCTAAAGGTCAAAGAGAAATTTTATAGTTAATTTTTTATTGCTTTATTGTGATCTTTGAGATTAGTTGAAAAAATATGCTTGTTTGTTTTTTTATCTCTAACAAAATATAAGTAATTGCTTTTTATAGGAAATATAGCAGCTTTTATAGCATCAAAGGATACATTACAAACAGCTTCTTTAGGAATTCCATTAAATTTATAAGTATTATAAGAGGTATTATCTTGTCGAATTCTTTGAGGAGTTATTTTTTCGTGTGAATATTTTCCATAATTTAAAGTCCCATCCATTTGTAATTTCATATCTTTTTTTAAACGATTTCTAATGACTGAGGATACTATGGGCATTTCTTGATTATTTGCTGCTTCTTTTTGTATGATCGATGCTATGATAATATAATCGTGCCATTTTTTTTCATTATACTCTCTAAATATTTTATAAGAGATTTTTTTAAATTCATTAGTAGAATAACTTAGTAAATATTGTATTAGAAGTTTTTCAGTAATTCCTTTTGGAAATTTATAAGTTTCTGGAAAAAGCATACCTTCTTTAAATGGACTTTGTTTTAAAAATTCTTGCATTAAAATTTTACTATCTAAATCAAGTTTTACGGCTAATTGCTCAAAAAATACTTCAGTTGTTTCACCAGGTATTAGTGTGATTGTTTCAAGTGCAGCTTTAGCAATAGTTAATTTATGCAAAAATTCAATTCTATTTAAAGGTGCTAAGCCTATATTAATCCAACCTGATTGAGGATGGCCTAAAAAATATAAAATATATTTGTCGATACTGCTCATTTTATAATTATTTTTATTTAATTGAGTTATAATCTTGCCAACAGAACCTTGTGGTATAAAAACCACAGAATTTGTTTTAATAGGCAAGAGTAAGTAATAGAAAATGGATAAAATAAAAATTAAAATTAAATCACAACTAATTAAAAAAATTCTGAAATTTTTAGCTTTACCTATAATATTATTC
>NZ_JAHHTD010000056.1 GCF_020024835.1 Campylobacter sp.
TTTATATAGAATTAAGTGATATTTGTGGTTTAAAATGTGATTTTTGTCCTAGTTTAAAAGGGCAAAGAAAAAAAATGGATCTTGAAAAATTTGAGTATATATGCAAGAGTGTTCAAGGTTTTGCTAAAATCTATACTTTTCATATTTTAGGCGATCCTTTAATACATAAAAATTTAAAAGATTATTTAGATATAGCTTATAAATATGATATGAAAATAGAGCTTACTACAAGTGGATTTTATTTTGATGATGAAAAAATAGCATTAATGCTAAATGCAAATAATATTCATCAAATAAATATCTCCTTGGGTGCTTTTTTATCACAAAGTAAGATAAATATAGATGATTATTTTAAACCCATTTTAAAATTTATTTTTTTGCATATTGAAAATAAAAAATCATCTTTTATTAATTTAAGACTTTGGAATTTAAATTCAAATTTTATACCACCTTTTCAAAACAATCAAATATACGAATTCTTGCAAAAAAAATTTTGCGTAAAAATTCATACAAATTTAGAAAAAAATCGTTTAGCAAGATATGTGATTTTAAATCAAGCAAGATTATTTAAATGGCCTTCTTTGCAAGATGAGGTTTTAAGTGAAATCGGAGATTGTTATGCTTTAAGAAAGCAAGTTGCTATTTTGAGTGATGGCACCTTAGTGCCTTGTTGTTTAGATACAAAAGCTGATATAAATTTGGGAAATTGTTTTGAGCAAAATTTTAAAGAACTTTTAAATTCTCCTTTGTGTTTAGATTTAAAAAATGCTTTTGAGCAAAAAAAATTAAAAGCAGAGCTTTGCAAAAGATGTGATTTTCACAAAAAAAATTGATTTTGCATTGAAATTTTTGTGTAATTTATTTTAAAAATGTATTTTGTAAATAAATTATGATTTGATCGATAATCTGTTTTATTATGTCTTTAAAAACTCTTTGCTCGCTTATTTTGCTTGTAGAATTTATCATTAAATTAATCGAGTCAAAAAATTCAACTTCATTATTTGCGAAATTTATTATTTTATAATCAATATCAACGTTATATTCTATGGAATTTTCATTAAATACTTGAGTGATATTTGGTGTAATTATTAATAAAAAATCAGCTTTTAAAGGATTAGGAAATTCTTTTAAATTTTTGTGTTGAGATACTTCAGCTAAGATTTGTTCTTTGTAAGATTTAGAGATATTTTGATCTAAAATTTTAAAAATATCATATTCTAATAAAGTTTTTACAAGCTCTTTTTCTATATTTTGTGATAAATTATTTGTTATGGTATTAATAATAATGAGTGATTTTTGTTTAATATCGATATTATTTAAATGGTCTTTTTTATAAAGCTTTACTTTAGCATAAAATTTATTAATGTGAATTTGAGTTAATTCCTCGACGCTATAGCTATTAAAAATCGCTTTGCTAGCTAAGTCAATTTCTTTATTATAACCTATATCAAAATCTCCATTAAATTCAAATTTGAATCTTTGAAGTGTTATTTCTTGTATAGTGCTTAATACATCTTCTATAGCGTTTTTTATGGCTTCATCTCTTGTTTGTCCGTATCCTTCGCCGATATTTTTATTAGTATCAATTTCTTGTCCAAAACAAAGATAAACTATACTTAGTATAATCAAAATAATTCTTCTTGCAAGCATTTTAAACCTTTTTTTGCTTTAAATTAAAAAATAAGTTATAATTTCAACCCTTAATTAGAGAGGTGTCCGAGTGGTTGAAGGAGCACGCCTGGAACGCGTGTGTGGGGCAACTCACCGAGGGTTCAAATCCCTTCCTCTCTGCCATTAAAAGTTTTTATTTAAATTGTTTCCTAAAAAATTATATCCAGTGCTTTGCGTATAGGCTTTTATCGCTTTTGTATGTGAATTTTTATCATTTTTATCTTGTGAATTTTTATCTTGTGAATTTTTATCTTGCGAAGTTTCTTCATTTTCTTCATTTTCTTTTTTTGATTTTTCAGCTTTTAATTTGATTTGCTCCATACGTGCATCATTTTGCATTTGCATAGCATTAGCTGCGACTTTATAATCTTGAGGGCTAGGATCAGCTGGTGCCATAGCAGCGGATATAACTTGCATAGCATTGGCTATGGTTTCTTCAGGAGTATTGCCTTTTTGCATTCTAATAGGCACTTCTCCTTCAATTGCATACATTTTATCATCAGGCCCTTTAGTGTATCCAAAACTAGCCGCACCTGCTAAAGCTCCACCTGCAGCTTGATGAGCGGCTTCGTGTGCTCTAACTTCTCTATCTATTTTTTCAAGCTCTCTAACTTGTCTAATTTCTTCTTGATTTAAATCTTTGCCATTAACTCTTTGAGTATTTTTTTCTTTATTTTCATCTTCATTTTCTGTATTTTTGTTTTCAGGTGTTAATTGATCTTCTTGATTTGTTTTTTTGCTATCTTGAGTATATTGTGGATAAAAAAAATTATTAAAACTAGAATTAATTTGCATAAAATACTTTCAAAATTTTTTATATTTTTAACACAAAATATATAAAAAGAATATAAAAATATTTAAAATATATTTTTATTAAATGTTAAGAAAAATTAAGTAAAATACCAGTTTAGCTTTGTGTCAAGGTAGCTCAGCTGGTTAGAGCGCTGGTCTCATAAGCCGGAGGTCGGGAGTTCAAGTCTCCCTCTTGACACCATTTATGATGATTTTATTCTTACTAAGTTTTATAATTTTTCTTGTTTAATTTTTTGTAAAAATTTAATTTTATGGTTTTAAATTAAAGTATTTTATCTTTAAAAATTTTTATGTTTTTACTAGCATTAAAGAGTATTTTAGTATAAAAACTTTCCACATAAATTGTGGAAAGTAAAATTATAGCATTCCTACAGCAAAAAATCCTAAAGCAACAGCAATGGCGATTGCTAAAACTCCTGGTATAAAAAATGCGTGATTGAATATATATTTTCCAATTCTTGTTGTCCCTGTGTCGTCCATTTGCACCGCACCTAATAAAGTAGGATAAGTTGGTAAAACAAATAAAGCCGAAACAGCAGCAAAGCACGCAACTAGCATATAAGAATCAGCAGGATTTGTAGCTGAAATTCCTAATGCACCGACAATTACTGGAGTAATAGCTTTTGCAGTAGCTGCTTGAGAGTATAAAAGCATACTAGCAAAAAAGAATGCAACCGCAAGCATAGCAGGAGTTTGTTTTACCCAATCACTTGCTACTTCTTTGATGCCTGCTTCGTGTCCTGCAACAAAAGTATTTCCAAGCCAAGCGACACCAAATACACATATGCAAGCTGTCATACCTGATTTAAATACGCTTGTATCTAAAATTTTTGCCGGTTCAACCTTGCAAAAAAATGTTATTAAAGTTGCAGCGGTTAATAAAAAGCTCATAATAGCAGCATCTCTTGGGATTATAACTGGTTCTATCCATTTGATATTGCTTGAAATAGCTGTAGCATAAAAAACGACGCATAAAACAGCAATTAAAAATATAGCAACTGAAAGTTTAGCACCTGGTTTATCTTCGCTTTGTAAGACATCTAAAGAATTTTTGACAAGGCCTGCTTTTAAGCGTTCTTGATACACAAGATCTTTACTTAAGTCCATAGGGGTAATTAAACTTACGATGAAAGATGTAAGCATACAAGCGATGAAAGTTGTGATAATCCAAATTCCAATTAATGCTGGATAATTCCACCCAAGAGGCTCTAAAACTCCTGTCATATAAACAACTGCAGCACTTACAGGAGATGCGGTAATACCTATTTGAGATGCTACTACCATCAAAGAAAGCGGAACAGAGGGCTTGATATTTTGGGATTTTGCAACATCAATTACAACAGGCATTAATGAAAATACCGCATTGCCTGTTCCTGCTAAAATAGTAAGTAGCCAACCGCAAGCTGGAGCTAGATAGTTGATAAATTTTGGATGTTTGCGTAAAACTTTTTCGGTAATTTTTACCATATAATCAAGCCCGCCGGCTTGTTGCATAGCAGAAATCGCAGCAATAGCAGCAGCGATAATTAATATAACGTCCCAAGGAATATTTCCTGGCTTCATACCTAAAGCAAGTCCTAAAATCACTACGCCCAATCCGCCAGCATAGCCTATAGCTATGCCACCAAGACGGATACCTATAAAAATCGCACCAAGAAAGACAATAAGTTGTAAAATAAGCATTAACATTATCAACCCCTTTCTTTTTTATCTAAGCTTTTTTTTCTTTAGTCATATGAGGATTTAACATTTTTTCTGGTGCTAAAATTTCATCAATTTCAGCTTTTGATAAATAACCTCTTTCAAGGCAAATATCACCCACTGCTTTACCTGTTTCTAAAGCTTCTTTAGCGATACTTGCTGATTTTTCGTATCCTAAGATAGGATTAAAAGCAGTAACAATACCTATTGAATTTAATACTGATTTTTTGCAAGCTTCTGGGTTTGCTGTTAAATGTTTTATAGCTTTTTGAGCTAAAGTTTTCATTGCATTTTCAAGTAATATTATAGAATTAAATAAACTATATGCTATGCCTGGTTCAAATGCATTAAGTTCAAATTCTCCTCTTTCTGAGCAAAGCATAATAGTTACATCATTTCCTATAACTTCATAGCAAGCTTCGCCAACGACTTCACATATTACTGGATTTACTTTACCTGGCATAATAGAGCTACCAGGTTGCATTTTAGGAAGGTTAATTTCGCCTAAACCACATCTTGGGCCTGAATTCATTAATCTTAAATCATTTGCAATTTTAGAAAGTCTTACAGCAGCAGTTTTTAAAGCACCACTTATATGGACAAAATCAGCCGTATCTTGGGTTGCAGCTATAAAATCTTCTGCTGGTTTAAAATCAATTCCTGTAATTTCTTTTAATTTCTTTTCTACTACAAGTTTATAATCTGGATGACAATTAATTCCAGTGCCAATAGCAGTTGCACCTAAATTTAAAAATGTCATAGCTTCACGAGCAGCTGTGATTTTAGCAATATCGCTTTTAATATAGCTTGCAAAGGCGTTAAATGTGTTTCCTAAGGTAGTTGGAACAGCATCTTCAAGCTCTGTTCTACCCATTTTAATCACATCTTTGTATTCTTTTGCTTTTGCTTCTAATTCTATTTTTAAATTTTCCATAGCACTTAAAAGGTCGGTTAATTTTGCATATGCGGCGACTTTGATTGAGCTTGGGTAAGTATCATTTGTTGATTGGCCTAAATTTGTATGGTCGTTTGGATGAAGATATTGGTATTCTCCTTTTTTGTGTCCCATATTTTCAAGTGCAATATTTGTAATTACTTCATTAGTATTCATATTTGTGCTAGTGCCAGCTCCACCTTGTATCATATCTACTACAAATTGATCTAAAAATTCACCAGCAATCAATTTGTCGCAAGCTTTGGCAATAGCATCAGCTTTATTAGCATCAAGAACTCCAACTTCTTTATTGGCAAGAGCAGCAGCTTTTTTAACTTGAGCAAAAGCTTTGACAAAATAAGGATAATCTTTTAATCTTCTACCACTCATTTGAAAGTTTTCTAAAGCCCTAAAAGTTTGCACACCATAATAAACTTCATCAGAAATTTCTAATTCTCCAATAAAATCGTGTTCTTTTCTCGTTCCCATAACATTCTCCTTGTAGATTTATTTAAGTTTTGTTTATAAACTTGGAGGTATTATATAACAAAAATTTATAAAAGTCGCATAAATTTTTATAAATTATGATAAAAATTATAAATAAAAAACAATGGTATTTTATTTATAGTGCTTATATATAGTTGTTTGCGAGATATTTTGAATTTGTAAAATAATAAATATAAATTTTTAATTTTCGTTACATAAAGTTATAAAATTAATTTTGATTTTTAAATACAATATAAACAAGATAAAGTATTAACTTTATCTTGTT
>NZ_JAHHTD010000057.1 GCF_020024835.1 Campylobacter sp.
ATTTTATATAAAAATATAGAGATTTTAAAAAATGAATGTAAGAAAAATAATGAAAATATAGAAAAAAATAGAATGCTAATTGAAAAAAATAGATCTAATATAGAAGATATTAAAAGTATTCACGATTGATTTTCTTCTAACGCATTAGCTATTAATTCTAAAGGATGTAAAAATTTAATATCAATTTTTTGAGATTCAAGGGAATTTGATATTTGCATTCTACAAGCAGAGCATTCTGCACTTACAACTTGAACTTTTGTATGTTTGATATTATTAGCTTTTTTTGTGCCAACTTTTAAAGCATTATCGTAGTTTTCCATTTGCATACTAATACCACCAAATCCACAGCATTCGTTTGAGTTAGATAATTCTTTAAAAGTATAATTATTTTTGAGTAAAGCTCTTGGTTCTTTGAAAATTCCTTGCATTTTTTTAGCATGACATGGATCGTGATAAGTAATGCTTAGATTAAGTTTTTGTTTATTTTTTAAAATTTCTTCTAAATTGGTGTAAGTGTATAGATATTTTGTAGCCAATAAAATCTTAGAAGATACGGCTTTTGCCCTTTTAGCCCATTTTATATCATTATTTATATAAAAAAAATGTTCATAGTCAATATTTAGCATAGCAGAGCAAGTGGCTTCTGGGGTTATAATATAATCTATTTTTTTTAATTTTTCTTCAAAATACATTATATTTTTTTTAGCTAACTCATAAACACTTTTGAAATCTCCAGCAAAATAATGCGGAGCACCGCAACATTGTTGTTGTTTTAATAAATCAACATTAATTTTTAAATGTTTGCAAATTTTAAGTAAAGCAAATCCTGTATTTGTATAAGAATAATTAGACAAGCATCCTATAAAAAGACCTATAGTTGTATTTCCATTGTTATTTATAAAATCATTGAGATTAGAATTTAAAAAACTTTTTTTAGTTAAAGAAGGTAGTAAGCGATCTTTTTTGATTAATGGAATATTAAATTTAGCTTTCATTCCTAAGTTGCTATCTTGTAATTTAAAAGCACAACTTTGAAAAACGTATCCAAATTTTGCTAATAAATTTAAAATATTTCTTTTTCTTAGAATAAAAAATATAATTTTTTTATACCAAGTCATTCCAAATTTCATTGTTATATCATAGCGAATTTTCTCTATGGCACTATCTACTTTTAGATTAATTGGGCAAACTTCAACGCAATTAGTGCATAAAAAGCATAATTCGAAATTTTTTTTAAGATTTTTATCTAAAATTAATTCTTGATTTTCATACGCATTGATTAAATCCAAAAATCCTCTTGGAGAAGTAGCTTCATCGCGATTTATTTCATGTATAGTGCATACTGGAATACATTTGCCACATTTTAAGCAAGCATTTGAAATTTCAGATATATTTAGCATACTAAACCGTTTTAGAAAAAACTTTTTTTTCTTCGCTAATTTGTTTTAAGTATTTATCAAAGCACATTGCAATGTTTCTTATAAGCAAAACACCTGTTTCATTGATTTTTATACGTTGTGAATCTATGCTTAAAAATTGATTTAATTCGTCTAATTGTTTTAATTCTTCTTTAAAATACTCAAAAAAATTAATTTTAAATTCTTGTTCAATTTTAGTTATATTTAATGTAAAATTACTCATAAGTTCCATAATTACGGCTTTTCTTAAGATATCATCATCATCAAGCATAATACCTTTTTCACAAGGTAATTTACCTTCTTCAATAGCACTTTCATATTTTTGCATATCTTTAAAATTTTGCATATAATGCTTTTTACCTTCGCTAATGCTAGTTAGGCCAATACCAAGCAAATCAGTCCCACCCTTAGTAGTGTAACCTTGAAAATTTCTATGCAAAGTACCACTTTCTAATGCTTTAAAAAGTTCATCTTGTGGTTTTGCAAAATGATCCATTCCTATCATTTTATATCCATTTTGAGTTAGAAATTTTTCACAATATTCTAAAATTTGAAGTTTGATATTAGGGGTTGGTAAAGTGCTCTCATCAAACTTTCTCATATTTTTTTTAAGCCAAGGAACATGTGCATAATTAAAAATGGCAAGTCTATCAGGATCGATTAAAAGTGCTTTTTTTAGAGTTTGTTTAAAGCTTTCAAGATCTTGAAAAGGAAGTCCATAGATTAAATCCATATTGATGGATTTTATGCCTTTATTTCTAACCATATTTACTGCATTTTTAGTAAGCTCAAATGGTTGAATTCTATGTATTTCTTTTTGCACTTTTGCATCAAAATCTTGCACTCCAAAACTAATACGATTGAAGCCATTATTGATTAAAACATCTGCTTGTGCTTCATCTAAAAATCTAGGATCAATCTCACAACTTATTTCGCAATCTTGACTAAAATTTGGAAAAATATTCTT
This sequence comes from Campylobacter sp., assembly GCF_020024835.1. GTDB lineage: Bacteria > Campylobacterota > Campylobacteria > Campylobacterales > Campylobacteraceae > Campylobacter_D. The sequence continues at coordinate 2,386 of NZ_JAHHTD010000057.1, forward strand.
GATTTTTAATATTAATTTTTCAAGTTGTTTTGCAGAAAAAAATGTAGGAGTTCCTCCTCCAAAATGTATTTGTTCTACGATTCTTTTAGTTTTAATGATATTGGCTAATAAGTCTAATTCTTTAAAAAGATAGGTTAAATATCTATCTTTATTTTCTTCTTTTGCAGTATAAATTACATTGCAACCACAAAAATAACAAGCACTTCTACAAAAAGGTAAATGAAAATATAAAGATAAAGGGGCTTGTTGTTGTTTTAAAATTTGTATATAGTCTGCATAATTAAAATCACTATTAAATTCAACTGCAGTAGGATATGAGGTGTATCTTGGTCCAGCTTTAGAATATTTAGTAAAATTTTTATAATCTTTCATTATTTTTAGCCTTTTGTATCATTTCTTTCATATTTAAAAATAAATTTGGATATTTAAGATAAATATTTTTAACCAATTGTTCTAAATCTATATTTGATTTTTTAATACCATTTTTGATTTGTTTTTGAATTTCATCTATTGCTACAATCCATACATCGTGAAAATCTACAGGAATTTGCTGATAAATTGCCTTTTCAAGTCTTAATTCAAAATTTTCTTCTTGAATTTCTTTAGCTTTTTGAAAAAAATCTATCAAAGTTTTGATAGATAACATCATTTTTATTTCATTATTTTCATCTATAAGAAACCATGGTTCAAATGTCTCTGTGCTTCCTGCTTCAAGATTTATTTGCTTTTCTTTTTCGTTAATATTTTTTAGATGAAATATAGCGTAATTTTGCTTTTCCATATCTAATTGTTTTAATAAATCATCTATAATTTTTTGCGAATTTTTTTTTGTAAGATTATTCAATTATTTCCTTTTTTGCAAAAGAAAATTAGCTATTTCTTTTGCATGATAAGTGATAATGAGCGTTGCTCCTGCCCTTTTAAAAGCCAACATAGTCTCATAAACTATTTTTTCATAATCAATCACTCCAGCTTTTTGACCAGCTTTAAATAGTGCATATTCTCCACTGACATTATATACACAAATTGGAAGTTTAGAATGATTTGCTAAATCTTTAACTACATCTAAATAAGCAAGAGCAGGTTTAACCATCAAAATATCAGCATTTTGCCTTTCATCTTCTAAACTTTCACTTAATGCCTCTTTGCCATTTGCAAAATCCATTTGATAGCTTTTTCTATCTCCATAACTTGGAGCTGACTTAGCTACTTCTCTAAAAGGTCCATAATATGCTGAAGCAAATTTAGTAGAATATGCCATAATTGGTAAATTTTCAAATCCATTTTCATCTAATGTTTTTCTTAGAGCTTGAACGATACCATCCATCATTCCACTAGGTGCTATCATATCAGCACCATTTTTTGCATGAATTAGAGCTTGTTTTGTTGAAATTTCTAAGGTTAGATCATTATCAACACTTTTTGTTAAAGGATTTATAATCCCGCAATGTCCATGTTCTGTATATTCGCAAAAGCAAAGATCAGTTATAACAACTAAATTTGGAAATTTAGCCTTAATTTCTCTTAAACTTCTAGCTATTAATCCATCATCGCTTAAAGCATCGCTTCCACAGCTATCTTTTTTATCATCTTCTATGACTCCAAATAAAATTATAGCTTTAATGCCAAGTGAAATTAATTCTTGGCATTCTTTTAAAATTTCATCTATACTCATTTGGAAAACACCAGGCATAGAACTAATTTCTTTTTTGATATTTTTTCCCTCAACAACAAAAAGTGGATAAATTAAATCATTTAAATTTAGTGTATTTTCTCTTATTAAAGTTCTTATATTTTCATTTAGTCTTAACCTTCTAAAACGTTTAAACATAAATTTCCTTTTTGTTTGTTAAAATCCATTAAATTTTAACATATTTTTGTAAAAAAGGTAAGCATTAATGAATATACAAATTTCTAGTGTAGCTAAACTTCCTACGCAGTTTGGAGAATTTGAAATTCAAAGTTTTAAAGAAAAAAATAAAGAACATCTTTGTATTTTTAAAGGTAAATTTGATAAAGAAGTAAATATTAGAATTCATTCAGAATGTCTTACGGGAGATGTTTTGGGAAGTTTAAAATGTGATTGTGGCGAACAACTTGAATTTTCCTTAAAGTATATTCAAAAATATGGTGGAATGGTGATTTATCTAAGACAAGAAGGTAGAGGCATAGGTCTTTTTAATAAAATCAATGCTTATGCTTTACAAGATAAAGGTTTTAATACAATAGAAGCAAATCATCAATTAGGTTTTAAAGCAGATGAAAGAACTTATGAGATAGTTGAGTTTATATTAAATCATTATCAGATCTCAAAAATAAATTTATTAACCAATAATCCACATAAACTTGATTCTTTAAAAGATAAAATTAATACAAGAATTCCAATACTTATTAAAGCAAATCATTTTAATAAAGAATATTTAGAGATTAAACATATACAAATGGGACATCTAAATTGAATACATATTTTGAAAAAGTAAAAAATTTAAATTTATATAATTATGATGATTTTTTTGAAAAAATTGAAAAATATAAAAGATTATTAATGCAATTTAATGCAGTGCATAATCTTACTCATTTTGAAAATATAGATGAAAATATCATAGATAGCATTAAGATTTTAGATTTTTATGATTTAAATTTTGCAAAAAAAGTCATTGATATAGGAAGTGGTGCGGGATTTCCTGCGATATTTTTAGCGTGTTTATTAAAAAATAGTAATTTTTTTTTATTTGAACCAAATTTTAAAAAAGCTTCATTTTTAAGGGTGATTAAAACAGAGCTAGGATTGATAAATGTAAATATTATCAAAGAAAAAATACAAAATTATCCTAAATTTAAAGTAGATCTTGTAAGCTCGCGAGCTTTAATGCATATTAAGCCATTAATAAATCTTTGCAATGGTTTTTATGATGAAAATACTACGTTTTTATTTTATAAAGGAAGTAATATATATAAAGAATTAGAGCAAATGGATAATTATAATATTTTTAATAATGGTCTTAGAAATTATTGTATTTTAAAAATCAAGGAATAACAATATGCTTATTTTTGGACACAATTTAATTCCTACACAAAAATTCTTTCATTTTAAAGGTGAATTTGATAAAGAAAGCGTTAATTGCTTTAAATTTGATGAGCAAATTATACAACAAGCTATAAGTAAAAATGTAGAATTTGCAGTTTATGTTAATAATGAAGATGAGGTATTGCTTGCTAATGCTTTAGGTGCAAAATATGCTTTAATTTGCGATAGAAATCTTGCAAAAATATCTTCAAAAATGGCTGAATTTTATATGTTTGATATGAAGATATTATTTTTATTAGATGAGTTAAAAAATTTGAAAAATATCTATAAGTTGCAAGTTGATGGAGTATGTTTGATATCGTATATTATCGATAAATAAAGAGGTATATAATATACCTCTTTAAACTTTAGAATTTCTTCTTGCCTGCGTCTTCTAAGATATCGTGAGCTATTTGATTTACA
>NZ_JAHHTD010000058.1 GCF_020024835.1 Campylobacter sp.
TACTAATTAGTATATTTTTAGTAAATATTTTTGCTTTAGCTATGCAAACAATAGAAGTTAGTGCAAAAGATTTTTATCTTGATGAAAAAAATGAAAAAAGTATTTTAAGTGGTAATGTTGAAGTAAAAAAAGGAAAAGATATTCTTAATTCTCAAAAATTGATTATTTTTATGAAAAATAAACAGCCTATTAAATATATTGCCACTGATAATGCTAAATTTAAAATTAAAATGAAAGATAAAACATATTATGGTAGCGGTGATGAATTTATTTATATTGTCGCTAGTGATATTTATGAAATTAATGGTAAAGCAAAAATAATTGAAGTTGAAACTAATAAACAATTATTTGGAGATAAAATAATAATAGATAGAAAAAATATGACATATAGAGTTATTAGTCAAGATAAACCTTCTAAATTTGTGTTTGAAGTGGAAGAATGATACTTAATGCTAAATTTTTACTTTCTGCGTCAAAGTTAGATGAGTCTTTAGAGCCAATTTATACTGAAGTTGCTTTTTTAGGCCGTTCAAATGTTGGTAAAAGTTCTTTAATAAATGCACTATGTAAAAATAAAAATTTAGCAAAGAGTTCTTCGACTCCAGGTAAAACACAATTGATTAATTTCTTTGAGCTTGAGTGTAAGAAAGATAAAGATAAATTTAAGATAATTTTTATTGATTTACCGGGATTTGGATATGCTAAAGTAAGTAAAAAGACAAAAGCTATTTGGAATAAAAATTTAGATGAATTTTTAAAAAATCGTTCTTCTATAAAACTTTTTATTCATTTAATTGATTCTAGGCACGAGAATTTGGATATTGATTTAAATTTAGATGATTATTTAAATTCATTTTTAAGAGCTGATCAGAAAAAAATTTCTGTTTATACAAAATGTGATAAGTTAAATCAAAGTCAAAAAGCAAAATTGCTAAATAATAATCCTAATGCAATTTTAGTTTCGAATCTAAAAAAACAAGGTATAGAAAAATTAGAATATAAAATTATCAATGAGAGTTTAGGAATTGATGCGGAGTAGAAATTTAATTAAAAATAGATTTGATTTATCTTATGTATTTTTTTATTTTTTGTTGATATTTTATCAAATACTTTCTTCTGTGTATTATTGGTTTCCACCTTTATTTGGAGTGTTTTTTTGTTATATGATTATACTTTTAAAAGAAAAGGAAAAAACGTTAAATGCACTTGATTTTAGGTGGTATTTTTCTTTATTTTATATTTTATTAATTGATATTATTCATGGTTTTTATATTTTTAGTTCTTGGATTGCTTTTTTTGTTTTTTATCATATATTTGTTGATTGGTTTCAAAGTAAATTAAAATTAGGTCGTTATTTGTTAGTTATTTTTACATTATGTGCATATATTTTTTTGTATGTGTTTGATGTTTTTTTAGCATATTTAGATAATCAACCTATTTTGACTTTTGGTTTTGAATATATATGGTTTTGTATTTTAGAAGCTTTGCTTTCTTTTGTTATTTTTAAAGGAAAAATTTAAATGCGTTTGCGTTTAGTGATGATTTTTATAGCTTGTTTTTTTATACTTTTACTTTCAAGGGTTTATTATATTAGTGTAAAGTCAAATGTTTATTATGAGGAAATTGCTAAACAAAATGCCATAAAAACATTGTCGCTAGCACCTGATAGAGGTCAAATTTTAGATGTAAAAGGAAGACCTTTAGCAGTCAATAAATTAGGTTTTTCTGTTTCTATCAAGCCATATTTATATATTAAAAAACAAAATAGAGAGCTTTTGGACAAAGAATTGCAAATTATTGTAGATACTTTTCCTGATCAAAATTTTACTAAACTTAAAAAAAATTATACAAAAGTAGATTCTTACTATAATCAAGATTATATAGAAGTCATTCCTTTTATAGGATATGATGATATGATTAAACATTTTACTAAGTTGAATTTGCGTGAAAATATGCAAATTAAATCCACAACACAAAGATTTTATCCTTATGAATCTTTAGCAAGTCATGTGATTGGATATGTTGGCAAGGCAAATTTAAATGATATGAATGAAAACGAAATAGCAAGATTGACTAGCTATACGGGTCGAAGTGGTATTGAGCGTTATTATAATGATCTTTTACAAGGTGTTAAGGGTGAAAAAATTAGTAAAGTTAATGCCTTAAATAAAGAAATAGAAGAACTTTCCTATAAAAAACCTAGTTCTAGTAATATTGTTTTAAGTATTGATTTAGATTTGCAAGAGTATTTAGCCAAAATTTTTGAAGGTTTAGCAGGTGCGGCAATAGTTATGGACGTAAAAACAGGATCTATTTTAGCAGCAGGTAGTTTCCCTGAATACGATTTAAATCCTTTTGTTGTGGGTATTACTCAAGAAGAATGGAGTAGGTTGTCTAATGATTTAAATCATCCTTTTACAAATAAATTAATTAATGGCCTTTATCCTCCTGGTTCTGTTGTCAAAATGGGCACAGCGTTAGCTTTTTTAAATAGTCAAAAAATCAATGAACATCATAAATTTTTATGTGATAATAATTTTGAATTAGGTGGTAGAAAATTTAGATGCTGGAAATCTACAGGTCATGGATATGTTGATATGAATGGTGCTATTAGAGAAAGTTGCGATGTTTATTTTTATAAAGGTGCTCTTGAGGTTGGAATAGATTTTATTAGTGCAACTTTTGAGAGAATGGGTTTTGGATCAAAAACTGGAATTGATTTACCAAATGAATTTATAGGCACCGTGCCAAGTAAGCTATGGAAACAGCAAAAATATAATCAGCCGTGGTATCAAGGCGAAACTTTAAATACAAGTATAGGACAAGGAGATTTCTTGGCAACTCCTATGCAAGTAGCTAAATTTACAGCTATGATAGCCACTTCAAAATCTATAACTCCGCATTTTTTAAAGAGTATAGATGATAATACTACTAAGATCAATTTTGATAACAATGAGAGTGTTTTTAGCACTTTTGAGCTTGCAAAATTGCCTCTTTTAAGACGTTCTATGTATGAGGTTGCTAATGAAGAAGGCGGAACAACATCAAGATATTTAAAAAAATCTCTAGTAACTATAGCGGCTAAAACTGGGACTGCTCAAGTGGTTGGAATTTCACAAAGTGAAAAAAAGCGTATTAAAGAAGAAGATTTAGAGTATTTTTTAAGATCTCATGCGTGGATTACTTCTTATGCTCCTTATGAAAATCCACAATATGTAGTTGTGGTTTTGATTGAGCATGGTAAAAGTGGGAGTAGCACCGGAGGCCCTATACTCTTAAAAATTTATCAAAAATTAATCGAATTAGGTTATATAAATAAAAAATATATTAAATCAACTAGATAATTAACATACCATCACCATAAGAATAAAAACGATATTTTTTATCTATAGCTTCTTGGTAAATTTTTAAAGTAGTTTCTCTTCCTATAAAAGATGCTACGAGCATTATAAGAGTTGATTTTGGTAAATGAAAATTAGTGAGAATATAATTTACTCTTTGTATTTTATTGTGTGGATGTAAAAATAAATCACAAAATCCTTCTTTTTCTTTAGTTCTTGTATAATATTCTATACATCTAGTAATGGTAGTGCCTACGGCTAATATTTTTTTTTGTGAATCAATTAAATTACAAGTTTTTTTGTTAATATGAAAATATTCTGAATGTATTTTATGATCTCTTAAATCTTGACACTCTACACTTTTAAAAGTTCCAGCACCAACGTGTAAAGTAGTGGTATAAATATCGTGTTTTTTTCTAAGATTTTGTATCATTGTTTCACTAAAATGCAAACTTGCAGTTGGTGCAGCAACAGCACCTTCTTTTTTTGCAAAAATACTTTGATAGTTTATTATATCACTTGCTTGATCAGCTCTTTTGATATAAGGGGGTAAAGGCATATGTCCAATACAATTTAAAATATTAAAAACTTCACAATGATTAAGTTTGGTATTTTGAGAAAAAAATTCAACAATTCTTGTTCCATCATTGTTTAATTTCAAAATTTTAGCTTTTAAATTTTTTTCAAAATATAAATTTTGACCTTCTTGAATTTTACCTTTTATTTGCACTACAAAAGTATTGTTTTTGAAAGGATTATTGATGAAAAGTTCTATTTTGCTTCCTGTTTCTTTTTTGCCATAAATTCTTGCTTTAATGACTTTAGTATCGTTAAAAACGATAGCACAAGGTGGTAAAATATAGACTAAATCTTTAAAATATAAATGCGAAATTTCTTTTTTTTCTTTGTTATAAACTAAAAGTCTTGCATCTTCTTTGGGCAAAATAGGAAAATTAGCTATTAATTCACTTGGCAATACGTAATCATAGCTAGAAAGTAAAAAATCCTTATTCATTAGTATCTTTTGTGCTAGGATTTACTTTTTTAGCTATATAAATAGAAATTCCATAAAGTCCGCATAAAGGAATAGCCATTAAAAATTGTGAGATAATATCAGGTGGTGTCATCATAGCAGCAAAAATAAATATAATCAAAACTGAACTTTTAAAATGTTTTTTTAAAAAAACATCATCAATTAAACCAAGTTTTGCAAAGAAAAAAGTGATAACTGGCATTTCAAAAGCTAAACCAAAAGCAATAATTAATTTTGTAAAAAATCCAACATATAAACCAATACTAATTAAAGGCTTAAAATCCTGAGTTTGCACACCAAAATCAACTAAAAATTTAAACGCTAAAGGTATAACTATATAATAACAAAATAAAGCTCCTAGTGCAAACATAATACTAGCAAAGCTTACAAAAGGAATGACTAGTTTTTTCTCATTATCATAAAGTCCAGGTGCTACAAATTTCCAAAATTGCCAAAAAATAACCGGCAAGGAAATTAAAAAAGCTGTAAAAAAAGAAACTTTCATAGCTGTGAATAAAGGTTCTTGAAGCTCAATAAAAGTCATTTGTTTAGAAATTTCTGGCAATACAGCCTCAACAGGAGCTTTTAATATATCTATAATATATTCGTTAAATGTAAAACACGCAAAAAACATTATTATTATACACATAACACTGATAAATAATCTTTTTCTAAGTTCAATTAAATGAGGTTTTAATTCTTCAAACATTTTTAACTTTCTAATTTTTGAATTTCTGGTTGTATTTTTTTGTCTTTAAAATTAATAGTTTCTTTTGCGTGATTATCTAAAATATCTTGTTTATTATTTAAATCTTTAGTATTATTTAAGATGTCTTCTTTTAGTTGATCAAATTCTTCAAAACTTAGTTTTTTTCTAATATTTTCATTAGTGCTAGAAAATTCATCTTTGTATTTTTGTGTTTCATTTTTTAATTCTGCTATTTTTAGTTCTTTATTTATACTCGCTTTTGCTTCATCTATATTATTTTTTAGTGCTTTTAAAATTCTTGCTATTTCTATTATAGTTGAAGGCAATTTTTCTGGTCCAAGCACTAAAATAGCAACAACTAAAATAACTATAATCTCACTAAAACCCATAGTTAATTCTCTTTTCATATCAAAATATTTTTTTCATTTTACAAAAAATTACTTAAAAAAAATATTACTTTTACGATATC
>NZ_JAHHTD010000059.1 GCF_020024835.1 Campylobacter sp.
CATTTATTCTTTCTTAATAAATATAAGTTTTTATTATATTTAGAACAAAATACGATAATATTTTATAAGATATTTTTATATTTTTCAAAATTTTACATACTAAAATACTTGATTATTTTTATAAAAGTTGATTTGCCTTTATTCACAGAAAATTTTATAAAAACCACATATTTTATGAAATTTAGCAAATCAAATTTCTTTACCATTTAAAATGTATTCTAAAAATACTAAATTTTTACACTTGCAAGCACTTTATTTTTATATAATCAAATAATATTAAAATAATTTTTTAAAATTAAATAAGCAGATAAAGAATCAAGCTTGCCATCTTTTTTCTTTAGATTAGCAACTCCAAATTTCATAGCTTCCTTAGAGCTAAAACTTTCATCAATAAAAATTATTTCTTTATCAAAATCCAATAAAGAGATAAAATGCTCTATACGCCTTCTCATCTCATCTTCACAAGAGCCTCCCCTAGGTATCCCAACTATTAAAATGCTAATATCATATTCTCTTAAAATTTTATTTACTTCTTGTGCTGCTTGATTCCTATTTTTTCTTATGATTGCATCTAAGGGCATAGCTATTTTTTTATCAAAACAAAGAGCGACTCCTATTCTTTTTAAACCAACATCTAAAGCTAAAATTTTCAAATCTTAGATCTCACTTTTAAACCACAAATTTCCACTAAACCCTCTAATTCATACTCGTATATTTTATCGCCAAATCTATATAAAATTTTTTCTAAATCATCTTCTATTTTAAGAAATTCTAACAATTCATCATCTTTTTTTTCTATTTTTCCAAACATTGATACAAAATGAGAAAAATTATGCAATAAAATCGCTTGTTTTTGTGATAAAAGCAAATTAGTTCCATCACTTTCTTTTATTCTTTGTGGCAAAACATATATAGGCTTATTCATACTCAAAGCAAGTCTTGCACTTTGCATAGAGCCACTTTGAATATCAGCTTGAGCAATTACAACAACTTCACTTAATGCTATAATCAAACGATTTCTAAGTAAAAAATCATATGGTTTTGGCATATAATTTCCTTCGTGCTCGCTCAATGCTAAAGCTTCTTGATAAATATTTTCTATATATTTTTTATTACTCTTTGGATAAATTTCATCAAGCCCATTTGCAAATACTGCTATAGTATTTGGAAAAGCAGCATTAGCAGCGGTAATATCTACACCCAATGCTCCTCCACTTACTACACAAATTCCTGCATTTTTGCATAATTTTGCAAGCTCAAAGATACAATTTTTAGTATAAATACTCATTCTTCTTGAGCCAATAATTGCAATTTTTCTTTTTTTTAAAAGCTCTAATTGACCCTTGTAATATATTTTATTAGGAGGATTTAATAAAATGTCAAATTCTTTAATTTTATTGATAAACTTCATCTAAATACACCAACTGAATTGATTTTAGGAGTTCTTTGCTTTGTTTTAAAGCTTCAAAAGTATTTTTTCTTGGATGAGCTATAGCTATAGCAAAACCTTTATTTTTAGCTTTTTCAACCACTTGTGCTATTTGTTTTTTGATATATTCAACATTATCTTCGTTATCTAAAAAAATATCTCTTGCTATATAAGGTTGATTATACTCTTTTACAAGCTTTAAAGCCTTAGAATTTCCAATAGTTCTTGAATCAACAAAAATAAATCCATACTCATTGAAAGCATCAAAAAGATTTTTCATTGCATTTTCATCAGAAGTAAATAAACTTCCCGTATGGTTATTCATAAACACTAAATTTGGAAATTTTTCCTTAATATATGCTACACGTTTGAAAATTTTTTCTTTTGTATCACTTGGTTTTAAGGTATTTAATTCTGCTTTATCATAGCTTATAGCAGCTAAAGGCAAATGGACCATAAAAAAATCAAAATTTTTAGCAAGTTCTGCAGTATAAGGATGTCTTTCATCTGGAGGAAAAAATGAAGGAATTAGTTTTAACTTTGTATTTTTAAGCATTTTAACATGCGTATAATTAGCCATATCATCAATAATAATAGCTAAAGACGGCTTATCTTGTCTAATTTGAGTCAATATTTTACGTTTTTTATCATTTAAAATATTATCACTTAATATCTCTTGCTTTGTTGTATTACTATCTAGCTGCAAATCATCTATCGTTTGAATAAATTCTAATGAATTAAGTGATTTTTGTTCTTTCTTTAAATTTTGATCATCAATTTGATGCTCATCGTTTCCAATACCTAAACGTAAAATTTCACTAATATTTTTATCTAAAAAATCTAATTTTTCATTCTTTAAAGAAAAATTTAAATCAATATTATTTGCATTTATATCTTGATCACTTTGTAATAAAGTTAAATTATTTTCACTAGAAAAATTATTTTCTTGCAATGTCGTTTCTTGTTCTTTTTTTTGAAAATATAAATTCAAAAAAATAAGCACAGCAATTCCAAGTGCCACCACAAGAAATATTAAAAAAAAATTGTATATTTTATTTGTAGTTTTCAACTAGTTTTTATCTTTATCTATTAATTTTTTAGAACTAATCCAAGGCATCATTGCACGAAGCTTGTGACCTGTTTTTTCAATTAAAGAATCTTGAGTCATTTTTCTTTGCATATGTATTCTTGCAAAATCAGCCTTCTTCTCTAAAATAAAATCTTTAGCAAATTTTCCATTTTGTATATCCTTCAAAATAGATCTCATAGCTTCTTTACTTTCTTTTGTAATAATCTTCTCCCCAGTAATATAATCACCATATTCAGCAGTATTTGATATAGAATATCTCATATCAGCTAAACCACCTTGATAGATCAAATCAACAATTAATTTCATTTCGTGCAAACATTCAAAATAAGCCATTTCAGGCTCATATCCTGCTTCTACTAAAGTTTCAAATCCCGCTTGAATTAATGCACTAAGACCTCCGCAAAGAACTGCTTGTTCGCCAAAAAGATCTGTTTCGGTTTCTGCTTTAAAAGTAGTTTCTATAATACCGGTTCTTCCTCCGCCAATAGCACTAGCATAACTTAATGCCAAAGCTTTAGAATTCTTACTTTCATCTTGATATACAGCTATTAAACAAGGAGTTCCTCCACCTATACTAAATTCACGTCTTACCGTGTGACCTGGAGCTTTTGGAGCTATCATAATCACATCAATATCTTTTGGAGGTATAATTTGACCATAGTGGATATTAAAGCCATGAGCAAAAGCTAAAGTTTTGCCTGCTTTTAATTCTGATTTAATTTCTAAATTAAAAATTTCACTTTGTATTTCATCAGGAGCTAAAATCATAATGACATCAGCGTATTTACTAGCTTCTTTTACATTTTTTACAACAAATCCAGCATCTTGTGCTTTTTTCCAACTTATACTTTCTTCTTTTAAGCCTATTACGACTTCTACATCATTATCTCTTAAATTCATAGCATGAGCGTGACCTTGGGAGCCAAAACCTATAATAGCCACTTTTTTTGATTTTATTAAATTTATATCACAATCTTTGTCATAATAAATAGACACAGCCATCATATGCTCCTAAAAATAAATTATCATTAATATAAGCGTAGCATTGTATCTAAAAAATACGAAAATTTAATTCTTTTTATGATAAAATTTCAATCAAGCAAAATAACTTACAAAAAATCATAAAAATTAGGAAAATATTTGAGAGAATTATTTAATCAACTTAACCATGGCTTAAATATAAAAAAACTTACCAATCATAATAAACAAATAATAAGAGAATTGCTAGCGTGTGATATCATAAAATTTTATAAAAATAAATACTACTTAAAAAATGGCTTTACTTTTGGAAAAATAGATATTTCAAGTAATGGAATAGGTTTTTTACAAAGTTTTGACTTAAATTTAAAAAAAGATTTACTCATAGAAAACAAAAATTTAAAAGAAGCAAATTATGCTGATATTGTCGTAGCAAAGCTTTTACCTATTAAAAAAAAACGCCTTAAAGCTAAAGTAATTTTAATATTAAAAAGAGCACAAGAAACTTCTTTAGTCGTTACTAAAAAATATGGTGAAGCTATACTTGGTGTAAATATACAAACGGGCTTAAGCCACACTTTAAAAGCCTCGCAAAAATCTTTAAAAACATTACCACTTGGCACAATATTAAAAATAGAAAATTGCAATAATAATATTACCGAAGTCATAGGTCATATTGATGATGATTTTGTAGATGAAAAAATTTCACTAGCTCTTTACAATAAAAATACAATTTTTAATACTCTATGTGAAAATGAAGCTAAAGCTTATGGAGACAAGGTTGATGCTAGTATGTATCCTCAACGAATAGATCTTAGAAAATTAAATTTTTGCACTATTGATCCAGTTGATGCAAAAGATTTTGATGATGCTATATATTATGATAAAAAAGAACATATTATCTACATTGCTATAGCTGATGTTAGTTCTTATGTATATGCTTATAGTGCTATAGATAAAGAAGCTAAAAATCGTGGATTTTCAATCTATTTTCCACATATTGCTATACCTATGCTACCAAGAGATCTAAGTGAAAACATATGCTCATTAAAACCAAATGAAGATCGTTTGGCATTTTGTTTTAAAATCACACTAGATCACAATAATGAAGTTATAAAAGAAGAACTTTTTGAATCAATTATTAATTCTAAGCGTCGTTTTGATTATGATGAAATAGACAATTATTTAGCAAATTCGAAAGATTTAAACGAATTTAATTGGATTTATAATCTATTTAAAATTACTCAAAATATACGCAAAAAACGATTAAAAAATGCTTGTGAATTTAAAACACAAGAATTAAAAATACAACTTGATGAATATAATAAATTAAAAAATACTCATTTACAAAGCGATACTCCTTCTCATAATTTAATAGAAGATTGTATGCTTTTAGCCAACAAAGCAGCAGCAAAACTCATAGAAATAGGAATTTTTAGAAATCATTTAAATCCTGATTTAAAAAAAATAAAACAATTATTAGATGATTTATCAACTCTTAGCATAGACATAAATTTAAAAAATAATACAATTGAACTTTTTAAAGATATCCAAACATTAGCAAATGAATTAAATATACGTTCAGAAGTAGATAAACTTATCATAAAAGCACAAAAAAAAGCCGAATACTCAAGTGAAAATGCAGGACATTTTGGCTTAGGATTTGATAGATATACACATTTTACAAGCCCCATTAGAAGATACTCTGATCTTATTTTACATAGACTTTTAAAAGCTAAAATTAATAATGATAAAAAAATGTTTGATTATTTACTCTTAAACATACAAAGTTTATGCGAAGATCTTAGCATTTTAGAAAGAGAAGCCGATAAAGTTACTTGGGATTTCATAGATAGAAAATTTGCAAGATGGGCTAAAAAAAATATTGGTAAAAGATTTAAAGCTATAGTAACAGAAAATCAAACTTCCTTGCAAGTTAAGCTAAATGATGAAATAAAGGGTGCTAGGATAAATATTATTGATTCTAAAGCTAATTTATTAGAAAATGTTGAAGTAGAAATTACTCAAGTAGATATTATCAGTGCTAAAA
>NZ_JAHHTD010000006.1 GCF_020024835.1 Campylobacter sp.
TATAAATATAATATTTTAAATTATCCTTAAAAACTTTAACAGAATTAGAATTTTTACTTAACATAAATGTTTGATTTCGCTTTAGAGCATTTATGTCTCTTAATGTATGAAAATAAGCAGCCGCTTCTCTTGGATCATTATGATTTGGATATTTATTAACATAATTAGCGATACTATCATAATTATCTAAAGAAAAATCGTTTCCCTCTATAGTTTTAAAAGTATAATTTTTAATATACTCATAATTCATACCATATTTATCTTTTTTATAAAGTGCAATAATAATAGGAAAAAAAGTATTTGATTTAGGTGTAAAAATTTCTGATGATATAATTAAACTATCGATCAATTTATAATTATCTTTAAATTTACTCAAAGCCTGAAAATTTGTCTTTTTTATCAAATATGATAAAGGATGTAAAATACAAATAAATTCAGGATTTATAACCTCATATGATCTTAAAAAAGAAATTCCTAAATCTCTATAGTATAAAGATCTATCACATAAAAAAAGTTCTTTTTTTATATTTGAACGAATAATTGAAGTTTTATCATTATAAGGTGGATTACCTATTATAATAAGTTTTTCATCATCACCTATGTTAAATTTTTTTCTACTTGTATTTAATAAAGAATTAGAATGTATTATTTTAGCATTTCTAACTTTTCTCAACGCCATTTCATCAATATCGCAACCTATATATTTTAAGTTTTTTATAAAAAAATCCCCATATCCACAAGAACTATCTAAAAAAATATAATCATCTAATTTTATATATTTTTCTAAAATATCATATACTTTTTCAACTATAAATCTTGGAGTATAAAAACTTCCTAAATTTATAGTAGTATTTCTATCTAAATGAGTTTGGATACTCTGATTCATTTATCCTCTCAAATATTCTTGTAAGCTTTTAATTTCTAAATAACTTTTATCCTGCATAGCTTGTATAGCTTTTACACCTGCATAAGCTGCTCTTAAATTTGTAAAATATGGAGTTTTAAAGCGTAAAATATTTGCTCTAATTTTTTTAGTATCACCTTTAAAACTATGCTCATCACTTGTATTAATAGCTAAATGAATTTCAGCATTTTTGATCTTATCTTCAACATTTGGACGACCTTCTGAAATTTTATGAATAAATTCACATTCTATCTTTGCTTCTTGTAAAATTTTATAAGTTCCACTAGTTGCTATAATCTTAAAACCAAGTTTAATGTATTTACTAGCTAAATCTACAGCATATTTTTTATCTTTTTCTCTTAAAGATAAGAATACATTTCCACTTTTTGGTAAAAAATTTGACGAAGCAAGCTGACTTTTTGCATACGAATTTTCAAAATTTTTACTTATCCCCATTACCTCACCTGTTGAACGCATTTCAGGGCCAAGATCAAGATCGCTACCATTAAGTTTTGCAAAAGGAAAAACTACTGCTTTGACACTAATATGATTTGCCTTCTTAGCTCTTAAAATTCCACTATTTTCTTCAACTACATTAAAAGTATCATAAAATTTTAAACTTTCTTTTAAATTCCCCTGCCACATTACACGCGTTGCTACTTTAGCTAAAGGAATTCCTGTTGCTTTGCTCACAAAAGGCACCGTTCTACTTGCTCTTGGATTTACTTCTATCATATAAAGTTTATTTTCATAAATTGCAAATTGTATATTTAAAAGTCCTATAACTCCTAAATTTAAAGCTATATCTTTAGTTTTTTGCTCGATTAATTCAAGCATACTTTCATCGATATTTAAAGCAGGTAATGAGCACGCACTATCACCTGAATGAATCCCTGCTTCTTCGATATGTTCCATAATTCCAGCTACATATACATCTTTACCATCACAAATAGCATCTACATCAAGTTCGGTCGCATTATCTAAAAATTGATCTATTAAAACAGGGCTTTTATCACTAACATCTACTGCCTCTTGCATATAAATTTTAAGTTCATCTTCATCATATACTACTCGCATAGCACGCCCACCTAAAACATAACTTGGCCTAACAAGAACAGGATAACCTATTTCATTTGCTTTAATTATCGCCTCTTCTACGCTAATTGCAGTGCCATTTCTTGGCTGATTGATTCCTAAATTGTCTATAAATTTGGCAAATTTTTTTCTATCTTCAGCTAGATCTATCACTCGAGCACTAGTCCCTATAATCTTAGCACCCATAACACTTAAACGTTTGGCAAATTTAAGCGGAGTTTGACCACCAAAATGCACAATAACTCCATCAGGTTTTTCTTTATCAATGACTGCCCTTAAATGTTCAAAATCAATAGGTTCAAAATACAAAATATCACTTATATCATAATCTGTTGAGACCGTTTCAGGATTACAATTATACATTATGGTCTTTATACCCATATCCCTTAAAGCAAATGAAGCATGCACACAAGCATAATCAAATTCAATCCCTTGTCCTATACGATTAGGTCCTCCACCTATAATCATCACCTTTTTTTCTTTCTTGTCTTTACTTTCTTTATTTTGAGTTAATTCACTAGCATTAATACTAGAATACAAATAAGGAGTCAATGCTTTAAATTCACCAGCACAAGTATCTACTTCACTATATTGAGCGATAATTTTTTGCTTCATTCTTGCATAGTAGATATCATTTTGGCTTAATTCTAAATTATCTTTTTGATTTACTAAATTAGCTATTTTTTTATCTGAAAAACCTAATTTTTTTGCTTTTCTTAATAGATGCTTATTATTTAAAATATCCATATCTATCATTTCTTCAAAATCAACAATTTCTTTTATTTGACTTAAAAACCACATATCAATTTTACACAGCTCATAAAGCTCTTGAATGCCAAAGCCCTCTCTAAATGCCTGTGCAATATAAAGCAATCGTTTTTCATTAGCATAACGTATCTTCGTCATAAGTTCATTTTTATCACAATGTATTACATCAAAACCACTTAAATTTCTTTCAAGAGAACACAAAGCTTTCTGTATGCTCTCTTTAAAAGTCCTACCTATTGCCATTACTTCACCAACACTTTTCATAGCTGTGCCAAGTTCAGTATTAGCTCCTGGAAATTTTTCAAAAGTAAAACGAGGAATTTTAGTTACTATATAATCAATTGCAGGTTCAAAAGAAGCAGGAGTTCCAGTAATATCGTTTTTAATTTCATCTAAACTAAACCCAACTGCTAAAAGTGTTGCAATCTTTGCTATAGGATATCCTGTAGCCTTACTAGCTAAAGCACTAGATCTTGAAACACGTGGATTCATTTCTATGACTATCATTCTACCATTTTGCGGATTTACAGCAAATTGTATATTAGATCCACCCGTATCAACACCAATTTCTCTTAAAATAGCAAAAGAAGCATTACGCATAACTTGATATTCTTTATCAGTAAGTGTTAAGGCTGGAGCTATAGTAACACTATCTCCAGTATGCACACCCATAGGATCAACATTTTCTACAGAACACACAATAATACAATTATCATTCTTATCGCGTATGACCTCCATTTCATACTCTTTCCATCCAAGCAAACTTTCTTCTATTAAAATTTCATGAATTGGACTTAATGCTAAAGCTGTATTTGCAAGTTCTTTAAATTCATCCATATTATAAACTACACCACTACCTGCACCACCTAAGGTAAAAGACGCCCTAATCATCAAAGGAAAACCTATAATATCAACAGCTTTTAAAGCTTCATCATAATTATATGCATATATAGATTTTGGTAAATCCATACCAATTTTATTCATACATTCTTTAAAAATTTGTCTATCTTCACCTTTTTTGATAGCTTCTGGATTGGCTCCTAAGAATTTAATATCCTTTAATTGGCCACTTTCATAAACTTCCATTGCCACATTTAATGCCACTTGACCACCCATAGTTGGCAATATAGCATCAATTTTTTCTTTTTTAATTATGTTTAAAATACTTTCTTTGGTAATTGGTTCTATATAAGTTGCATCAGCAAATTCAGGATCTGTCATTATAGTCGCAGGATTAGAATTAATCAAAATTACTCTATATCCTAGCTCTTTTAAAGTTTTAGCTGCTTGTGTTCCAGAATAATCAAATTCGCAAGCTTGTCCTATGATAATAGGTCCGCTGCCTATTAGAAGTATGTTTTTTATATCTGTTCTTTTTGGCATAAATTTTCCTAAGATAATTTTTGGACAAAATTATAACAAATCAAAGTTTTTTAAAAGTTGAAATTTATTAAAACAAAAAGGAGAAATATTAATTTTCTACCATATAAAAATAACTTGGAATTTTTGTATGAACATAAGGTTTTACATAAGCATTCTTATAAGCTCCCTCTTCTTCTACCTTAAATATTTTTCCTACTGGTATGCCTGAAAAAAATATCTCATCTAATCCACTAGCATATACTTCATCATTTATTTGAATTTCAAGCCACTTAGGAATATATTTAACTAATACATAATCGTTTTTTCCATAAGCTACCCCTGGAGTTTGATTTTTACCAATATAAACAGAAAATACACATTCTTCATCACCCTGCAAAAGACCCATTGCTCGACCATTCTTCTCTACTACAATCCCTGCTGTATAACCATTATATATAAGACCTCTAACTTTACCTTTATAATCTAAAATATCAAGCCATACTTTATAATAATCACTAATTTGAACATAAGAAATAGCTTTTACTAAACTCACATTAGGATAATAAAAACTTGAATTTTTATCACTCAAAATATTGTTTAGCTCATTAGAAAAGTTTTTCATATAAATATTATTTTTTTCAAGCTCCAAATTTCTTTCTCGCAGTTTTCTAATTTCTTGAGCTTGATTGAAGTGTTCATCGAATTTATGTTTTACAAAAGTAAGACTTTGAGAAAAATACTCAAGTATTATTGTATTTAAATTTAAAACATTTCGCTTTATTATATCTCCATAATAAAACGAAATAAAAACTAAAAAAGATAAAACAAGAACACTAAAAATTTTACTCTTCATTGGTTAATTGATGTAATAAAGAAATTTCTTCTAAAGCTTTTCCAGTGCCTTTTGCAACAGCTAGCAAAGGTTCATCAGCTACATAAACTGGAAGTCTAACTACGTCAGAAAGATATTTATCAAGTCCTCGTATTAAGGCTCCTCCGCCTGTAAGCACAACACCATTTTCAACAATATCAGCTGCTAAATCAGGTGGCATCATTTCAAGAACTATTTTTAATGCATCAGCAATTTCTTTTAAATATTCTCTCATAGCTTCTCTAACATCTTCACTCGTAAGCTCTATTCTATTTAATAAACCAGTAACTTGATCACGACCCTTAACCACCATAGAAAGTTCTTTTGAAAGTTGCACTGCTGAACCTATTGATATCTTAATTTCTTCTCCTGTTCTTTCACCTATTACAAGGTTATATTTTTCTTTTACATAATTTACTATACTAGTATCAAGCTTATCGCCCGCTGTGCGAATTGATTTTGATATCACAAGTCCGCCCAATGAAATAACTCCAATTTCAGTAGTCCCACCACCAATATCTACAACCAAACTCCCTTGAGGCTCACGGATTGGTAAATTTGCACCTATAGCAGCGGCCATTGGCTCTTCTATTAAAAATACTTCTCTTGCTCCAGCACTCAAAGCACTTTCTCTAACTGCTTTTCTTTCAACTTGAGTCAAACCATAAGGGACAGAAATAATAATTCTAGGTCTTAAAAAAGATTTTCTTCTATGAGTCTTTTCTATAAAATAACGTATCATTTTTTCAGTCATATCAAAATCAGCTATAACTCCATCTTTCATAGGACGTATAGCTTCAATATTTCCAGGAGTCTTTCCAACCATTTCTTTTGCTTCTTTACCAACGGCTAAAATTTTAACTCTACCATATCTTTCACGTTCAACTGCCACAACAGAAGGTTCATCAATTACAATACCTTTATCTTTTACTAAAACTAAAGTATTTGCTGTTCCTAAATCAATCCCCATATCACTAGAAAAAAAACCAATTACTTGATCTAAAATCATTTTTATCCCTTAACTTTTTTATTTTTAACAAATAAAGGTTTAGCACCTTCTTTAATAACTTCCCCTGTTATAATTATAGTATAACCACTATACTCTGGTAATTCAAACATTAAATCTATCATTAATTCCTCAATAATACTTCTTAAGCCTCTTGCACCAGTTTTTCTTTCAAGCGATAATCTTGCAATCTCTCTTAAAGCATCTTCTTCAAATTTTAATTCCACATTATCAATCGCAAAAAGCTTTTGATATTGCTTAACAATAGCATTTTTAGGCTCTGTTAAAATACGGACCATACTCTCCTCATCAAGTTCTTCTAATGAAGCTAAAACGTGCAATCTCCCTATGAGCTCAGGGATAAGTCCAAAATGCACTAAATCATCGGGTTCTAATTTTTGAAACAAAACCTCTTTTTTATTTTCTTTTTCATTAAAAAATCCCATAACATTATCGCCTAATTTTCTCTTAATAATATCACTTATACCATCAAAAGCACCACCGCAAACAAATAAAATATTAGTCGTATCCATTTGTATAAAATCTTGATTTGGATGTTTTCTACCGCCCTTAGGAGGGATATTAACTACCGATCCTTCGATAATTTTAAGCAATGCTTGCTGAACGCCTTCTCCACTAACATCTCTAGTAATAGAACGATTCTCTCCCATTCTAGCAATTTTATCAATTTCATCTATAAAAATAATACCTTTTTGTGCTCTTTGCACATCTCCATCAGCAGCTTGCAAAAGACGTGTAAGAATATTTTCCACATCTTCACCAACATAACCTGCTTCAGTTAAAGAAGTAGCATCACAAATTGCTATAGGCACATCTAAAAATCTTGCTAAAGTTTGAGCAAGTAAGGTTTTACCGCTTCCTGTTGGTCCAACAAGCAAAATATTTGATTTTGCTAACTCTGTATCATCATCTTCTAAATTTGACTTAAATAATCTTTTGTAATGATTATAAACTCCCACACTAAAAATTTTTTTAGCCCTATCTTGTCCAATAACATATTTATCAAGATATGATTTTAATTCTTTAGGAGAAATATTTTGAAAATACGCACCATCAGCCTCTTGATGTTTTATCTTCTTTTCTTCTCCAAAAAAAATATTACAAGCACTCTCTGCACAATATTCACAGATAAAAGCACTATTGTAATCATTTACTAAAATTCTTCTATCACTCGTTTCTATCTCATTACAAAAACTACATCTTTTAACCATAATTTCTTTCCTTACAAATAGGAATTCCTCTTTTTGTTTCTAGTATAAAATTACACATTTTTTTTACATTTTCACTTTCAGTATTTCCCAACAATGCCAAAGCATTTTCCCTTAAATTTCCTTGTCTAAACAAAAATTTAAAAGCTCGATTTAAAATATCAACTTCATCTTTGTTAAAACGTCTTCTAAGACCTACCAAATTCAAGCTTTTAATACAAGCACGATTACCTTCAGCCAAACAAAAAGGAACTACATCTTGAGATAATGCACTAGCACCTGCAATCATACACCCTTCACCTACTTTTACAAATTGATGAATAGGCGTAAGTCCTCCAACAACAGTGTAATCACCAAGCTCTACATGACCTGCTAAAGTAGCATTATTAGCCAAAATAACATTATCTCCAAGCAAACAATCATGAGCTATATGAGAATAAGCCATTATAAAGGCATTATCGCCTATTCTAGTATAACCATCTCCTTTAGCTGTGCCTGAATTTATAGTTACAAATTCTCTAATAACAGCATTATTACCTATAATAACACCTGATTGTATCTTGTCCTCATAAGAAACATCTTGAGGTATATCTCCTACTATAGCATAAGAAAAAACTTTAGAATTTTCTCCAATTGTTACATTAGATAGAATTCTTGCACCTTGCTTTATCGTGCTATTAGCTTTTATATGAGCTTTAGATCCTACATAAGCATAAGCTTCTATAGTAACATTCTCTTCTATAATAGCACCATCTTCTATAACTGCACTTAGATGAATTTTACTCATCATTTATCTACTATCATAGCTTTAAGTTCAGCTTCTGCAACTAGTTGATCACTCACAAAAGCCTTACCTTGAAAAATCCACATATTTCCACGATTTTTAACCACACTCATTTCATAATCAAGCCTATCACCTGGACGCACTGGATTTCTAAATTTTGCGTTATCAATACCTGTAAAATACACCACTTTAGAACTAGGATCCACTTTATCATTCATACTTTCAAAAGCCAACACACCTCCTGTTTGAGCCATACCTTCTAAAATTAAAACTCCAGGGTATATAGGATGATCTGGAAAATGGCCCATAAAAACATTATCGCTAATACTGATATTTTTATAGCCCTTTACAACTTCTTTGACTTTAAGCTCAACAATTTTATCCACTAATAAAAAAGGATATCTATGTGGTAATATCTTTTGAATCTGCATTACATCAATCATAAATCCAACCTTCACATAACATCTAAATCCAAGATTTTACAAAAAAAATATTAATAAATCGCTAAATTTACAACTTTACAATCTTTTCTCTACTATCAAAATAAATCTCACTTTTTACAATAAATTCATACGAGGTATTTTTTAAATTTTCTATAATGACAATAGGTGAAAGATCATAAGCGTCAAATTGCTTTTGACGAATCTTAATTTCTTGTGCTATGGTTAAAGGGTGGGCAATTAACTCATTAAAATTTTTAAATTTACTTTTGCATAAAGAATTAAAATATTCAAAATCCCAAAGATTAATCTCATCTTTGACACTTTTATAAACGTGGAGTTTTTCTTGCTCAATATGAAATTTAGTATAGATATTCTTAAAATGAGAATAAAATAAAATATATGCTTTAATAGCTTGTTTATTTTGTTTAATCAAAGCACTTAATAGACGATAATTAAGAAATTTTTCTCTTTGAATATTAAAGGAAATATTTTTATCTTCTAAAGATTTTACTTTCTTATAAAATTTAATTTTTTCTTCTATACTAGCAGGTAAAATCTGCTTATTTATAGGAGATATAAATTCATCAATAAAAGTCTTATACTGCTTTTGTTTTGATAAAGCATAAATACATCCACAATAATTTTGATGATAAAGCATATTTTCTTTTGCAAGAGCAAATTGTCTTTGCGTTCCTCCATTTTTTCTAAAATCAGGAGCTATAAATTCAATACCAAACCGATTACATTCTTTTTGTAATGCTTGTTTTAGTTGCTCTAACTTTTTTTTAGGAGAAGTTAAAAGAGTAGTTGTTATTTTTGTTTCTCCTATCTTTTTAGCAAATTTCACACTCTTTTGAATTCTAAAGTCAAAACACACTTGACATCTTGCACCTTTTTCTGGCTCATCTTCATAACCTTTAACATTATCAAGCCACTTTTCATATTCATACTCACCTTTATATAACTTAACACCCAACTTATTACAACTTCTTTTTACATCTAAATATCTAAGCTCATATTCGCTATAAGGATGAATATTTGGATCATAAAAAAAACCAATAATTTTTTCTTCAGGATAAAATTTACTTAATTCTTGTATAAAATAATGGCTATCAACACTACAACAAATATGCACTAGCATAATTCGTTTAAAACTCTTAAAGCATGATCTTTTGTTTTAACATTTTTATAAATATTTTTTATTATTCCATTTTCATCAAGCACAAAAGTAGATCTTATCAACCCTTCATACACTTTACCATAATTTTTTTTCAATCCCCACACTCCATATGCTTTAGACACCTCTTTTTCACAATCACTCAATAAAATATGCTTAAGATTATATTTTTGTATAAAATTTTCGTGAGATTTAGTGCTATCAGGGCTAATACCTATAATTACAACATTTTTAGATAAAAATTCATCATAAAATTTTGTAAAATCACATGCTTCTAAAGTGCATCCTGGCGTATTGTCTTTAGGATAAAAATACAAAATCACTTTTTTACCTATAAAATCTTTTAAAGAAATTTTTATACCATCTGGATTTAAAAGCTCAAACCAAGGTGCTCTATCGCCAATTTGCAATTCCTTCATTTTTTATCTTTCAATCTTAATTTCTCTACACTTTCACCACCAAATGCTATATTAAAAGGCTCAATATCTTCTAAAATTACTACTATATTTTGTTTTGGCTTTTTATATTTTTCATGTAAAAGTTTTGTTATATCTAAAACTAATTCTTCTTTTTCTTTAACACTAAACTCCGGCTTAGCAAGCTTTATATTAATAATTGGCACTGATTATCCTTAATAATTTTTGTATTAATTTTACTATATTCTAGCAATTATTAGTATATTTTTGATAAAATTAATCTTATTTAAAAAAGGTTTAATTTATGATTTGGGCAAAAAAAATTTGGATGGATGGAAAAATTATCAATTTTGATGATGCAAAAATTCATGTTTTAACACATTCTTTACACTATGGTAACGCGGTATTTGAAGGAACAAGAGCTTATAAAACACAAAATGGTTTAGCAATTTTTAGGTTAAAAGAACACACTAAAAGGCTTTTAGAGTCTGCTAAAATAACTTTGATCACACCCTCTTTCACACAAAGCGAACTTGAAAATGCACAAATTGAGCTTTTAAGAGTTAATGATTTTAAAAAAAATACTTATTTGCGTCCATTAATATTCTTAGGCGATGGAGTAATGGGGGTATATCACGCTAAAGCACCTGTTCGAGTAGCCATAGTTGCGTGGGAATGGGGTGCATATTTAGGCGAAGAAGGTTTAGAAAAAGGTATTAAAGTAAAAATTTCTTCTTTTGCTAGAAACAGCGTAAAATCAAGTCTTGGAAAAGCAAAAGCTAGTGCAAATTATTTGAATTCACAAATGGCTAAATTTGAAGCTATTGACGCAGGTTATGAAGAAGCTTTGATGTTAGATGAAGAAGGTTTTATAGCAGAAGGAACTGGTGAGTGTTTTTTTATGATTAAAGACAATAAGCTTATCACTCCGCCTAATGATTTTTCTTTAAAAAGTATAACACAAGATACGGTTTTAAAAATAGCTCATGATTTAGGATTAAGTGTTATACGAAAAAGAATTTCAAGAGATGAAGTGTATGTTGCAGATGAAGCATTTTTTACAGGCACTGCAGCAGAAATTACTCCGATTAATAACATAGATGGAAGAATTATAGGAAATGGAACAAGAGGCGAGCTTACTAAAAAGCTTCAAAATGCGTATTTTGATATAGTATATGGGCGAAACGAAAAATACGCTTCTATGCTAACTTATATTTAAAGGAATTAAATGCCAGCTGATTTAAATGATTATTTTAATAAAAAAAACAATCAAAATAACAAACAAAATCTAAATTTTAAAACTCCAGATTTTAATTTTAAAGGATTTGGTAAATTTTCATCACTTATTTATACTGCTACTGCAATCATTCTAATTTTTGCACTTTTTAAACCATTTGCAGTCATAAATTCTGGAGAAATGGGAATAAAATCTACGACAGGAAAATACAATCCCACTCCTTTAGAGCCAGGCTTACATTTTTTTATGCCTGTTTTGCAAAAAATCACTATAATAGACACTAGAGTAAGACAAATCAATTATGCTTCAGTTGAAGGGATTAATGAAAATTTACAAATGGGTTCAGGTGTAATAAATAAAAATAGTATCTCTGTGCTAGATTCAAGAGGATTGCCTGTATCTATTGATGTAACCGTTCAATATAGACTAAATCCACTACAAGTCCCTCAGACTATTGCTACTTGGGGATTAAATTGGGAAAATAAAATCATTGATCCTGTAGTTAGAGATGTAGTTAGAAATGTAGTAGGTCAATATACAGCTGAAGAACTTCCAACTAATAGAAATACCATAGCAATTCAAATTGATCAAGGTATTAGAAAAACCATAGAAAATCAGCCTAATGAACCTGCAGAACTTCAAGCTGTTCAACTTAGAGAAATCATTTTACCTAGCAAAGTAAAAGAACAAATTGAAAGAGTCCAAATTGCAAAGCAAGAGGCTGAAAGGACAAAATATGAAGTTGAAAAAGCTAATCAAGAAGCTTTAAAAAAAGCTGCTTTGGCTGAAGGTGAAGCAAATGCAACTATAATTAGTGCAAAAGGGCGTGCTAGTGCCGCAAAAATAGAAGCTGACGCACAAGCATACTCTAATAAAGAAATCGCAAAAAGCTTAAATAATCCCTTGCTTAGTTTAAAGCAAATTGAAACTCAAAAACAATTCAACGAAGCTTTAAAAGCAAATAAAGATGCCAAAATTTTCTTAACACCTGGTGGAGCTGTGCCAAATATATGGTTAGATAGTAAAGATATAAAACAAACCTCTTCTATAAATAATTAAATTTAAAGAGTGGCAATGAATGCACAGCATATACGAGAGCAAATATTTTTCTTTACAACTCATTTGCACATAATAGATTTTTTATTAATTATAGTAGTTATATTTTTTTTTGTTGCCACTTTAATTGTAGCTTTAATTATTAGACATAAAGGTAATTTTGCCTTTTGTGTAATAATTTTAGGAATTTTGTGCTCAATATCTATGGCTTATTTGGGATATTACATAATAGATACACAAATTCGTTCAAGAATTACAGAAGTTGAACATTTTAAACACTTTACTTATGATAATTCTTTAAGTGTAGAATATAGCCTAACAAACACCTCTAAAAATAATTTTAATTTTTGTAAAATAAATATCAATATACTAAAAAAACAAGAAGAATTAAATTTTTTACAAAAAATAATCTACACTATAAAACCTTTACGTAGTAAATCAATTATGCTAAAAAAAATAATAAAACCTAAACAAACTATAAACCTTAGAACTAATTTTTCCGATTTTAAAGAAAATCAAGATTTTGATATAAAAATTAATTCAAAGTGTTTTTAATGGGATATTTTACAATTTTTCATATATTAATTATTTTTGTTATGCTGGTTTCAACAATATTAACTTGGGTTTTAATCTATTTAAAAATACAAAATAAAAAAAATATGTTAATTTTTTGCTTACTTAGTTTTATTCTAGCTTCAATTTTAACAATTTCTTTGTTATTAGTAATAGAACAATATACAAAAAAAGCAAGCTTAAGTAACTTCTCTACTTACAGAAGATTATCTACAGAAAGTATTATTATCAAAGGAAGAATTACTAATGATACTAATTTTAAAATTTCAGAATGTTTGTTAAATCTTAGAATCATTGATGATAGTAAAAAATATGAAATAAATGGAGAAATTTTTAATCAAAATAATTTTGATAGCATAAAAAAAGCAAATAAAGAAATAAGATATACTACTTATAGTATAAAAATAGCAACAAATCTCTTAGGTAATACCTACAAAGACTTTTATTTTGAAGTTGCTCTACCTCCACATTTTCAAAGTTACAAAGTATTTAAACAATTAAAATGTCATTAGGATTATTTTATAAAATAATCTCCATCAAAACTAATCAAAGAATATTTCCTCTCGCTTCCTATGCTTTCAGCAAGCTCATTTATATCAAGAAAAATCAAACTATCAGCACCAGTATATGCTCTAACTTCTTCTATATTTTTATTAGCTGAAATTAATTCTTTAAAAGTCGGTGTATCTATACCATATGTATCAGGAAACTTGATTTCAGGGCACGCAATAGCCAAATGAATCTTTCTAGCTCCAGCTTGTCTTAGAAGTGAAATAACTTTTTTAGATGTTGTTCCTCTTACAATACTATCATCAATAACAACAATATCTTTATCTTGCAAAACTTTTTTCATAGGATTTAATTTTAATTTTACTTTCAAATTTCTTAATTCTTGAGTTGGTTCTATAAAAGTTCTCCCCACATAATGATTTCGCACTATAGCCATTTCAAGAGGTATATTAAGATATTGTGAAAACCCTATTGCTGCACTAACTCCGCTATCTGGCACAGGTATTACAAAATCAACTTTTTCGTTAAATTTCTTTGCCAATGTTTCACCCATTTTTTTACGCACTTCATAAACACTTTTACCCTCTACTATACTATCAGGTCTTGCAAAATAAATATACTCAAAAGCACAAATTCTAGGCTCAATATCATCAAATATTTGAATACTCTCAAATTCATCTTTTCCTTGTGTAAAAATAATCATCTCACCAGGTATAATATCACGAATAAATTCAGCCTCTATTAAGTCAAAAGCACAAGTCTCGCTTGCTACAATAAATCCTCCATCTTTTAATCTACCCAAAGATAAAGGTCTTACTCCATAAGGATCTCTTACAACAAAAAGTTGATCTTTACTTGCAAGCATAAAACAATATGCTCCTTTAGAATATTTTAATGCTTCTATAAATCTATCTTTTAAATATTTTTGCTTACTTTTAGCTATTAAATGGATTACATTTTCTGTATCCATATTAGAATGAAAAATAGCTCCATTATCTATAAGTTTTTTTCTAATCTCTTCTTTATTAATTAAATTTCCATTATGCACTAAAGAAATATCTCCTAAAGAACACGTTGCTGTTACTGGTTGTGCATCTTGCAATGAAGAATGACCAGCTGTTGAATAGCGATTATGTCCTATAGCTATACTTCCTTGTAATTGGGATAAAATCTGACTATTAAAAATTTGTCCAACTTCTCCTTTTGCTTTATGTGTTTTTATATTTTGACTATCACTCACACTAATACCACTTGCTTCTTGCCCACGATGTTGCATAGCAAACAAAGCATAATAAGCAAGCGTGCTAGCATTTTTTGAGTTTATAATTCCAACAACTGCACACATTTTAAATTCCTAAACAATCATTAATATCATACAAACCATTATCTTGAGTTACAATCCATTTTGCACAACATATTGCACCCATAGCAAAAGTTGCCCTTGAAGTTGCACTATGATTTAATTCTATAAATTCCCCCTCATTATAAAATCCCACTCGATGAGAACCTACAATATCACCACCCCTTAAACTCATAATCGCTATCTCATCTTTACTTCTAGCACCTATTAATCCATCTCTTCCGCTTACTCTAACTTGATCTAAATTTAAATTTCTAGCCTTTGCTACACATTCTCCTAAAGTCATAGCTGTTCCACTTGGAGCATCTTTTTTCTTATTATGGTGCATTTCTACTATTTCTATATCAAAATCACGCAAAATTTCACTAGCTAAAAATGAAAGTTTTTTTAAAACCGCTATGCCTAAAGACATATTAGTAGCATAAAGTATAGGCATAGTAATACTCGCACTTTGTAAAAGTTCATATTGTTTTGAATTTAAACCTGTGGTACCAATAACTAAAGGTTTTGGATTGCTTCTAGCGTATAAAATTAAATTTTCACATCCTTGGGGAGTTGAAAAATCAATAATCACATCACTTTTTTTAAAAAAATCTTCATAATCTGAACCTTGATCAAAAAATGCACTAGATTTAGCATCTATACATTCTTGCAAACAAAGATCAATCTGCTTTCCCATACGCCCTTTGCTTCCATGGATTCCAACGTTAATCATCAAATAAACCTTTCAAAATTTGAAATTATTGTAGCGTTTATTTGATTAAAAGCAACTAACAAATTTAAACACAATTTCACTATAATTAAATTTTTTAACATACTTTCAATTTATTTAATAATTAAAAATAATTTAAATCGCACTTTGTTAATGTTTTAATTTTAGATATTTAAATACTTCTTAAATTTAATATTAAAATCAGATAAAAGCTTTTATGATTTATCCTTTATCTTCAAAGATAAAGGATTTATAAAATTAATAAATTTTTAATGTAGATTCTCTATATATGATAAAGCACTCAACGCAGCAACTGCACCATCTCCTGCTGCACAAATTACCTGCTTAGGTGCATCTTTTCTTAAATCTCCTGCTGCAAATAATCCTGCAACATTTGTTTGCATTCTAAGATCAACACTAACTTGGCCGCTTTCTTCCATATTACATAAAAATTTACCATCGTCTTGTTTTAAAATTTCATTTCTCACATTCAAACCAACAAAAGTAAAAATTCCAGGTATATCAAGTTCTCTTTTAGTGCCATCATTAATACCTATTTTTATTTTATTAACACCCATATTATCACCACAAACTTCATCAACAATCGCATTAGTAATTAATTCTATTTTTTCGTGATTTTTTACCTTTTCTATTGTTGAAGGAGCTGCTCTAAATTCATTTCTTCTGTGAATGAGATAAACTTTTGAACAAATATTTGCAAGATAAAGAGCTTCCTCTAAAGCGGTATCGCCCCCTCCAAGAACTGCAACTTCTTTATTTTTATAAAAAAATCCATCGCATGTAGCACAAGTACTAACACCTTTGCCAAAAAATTCATCTTCACCTTTAAATCCTGCACGACGCGGTGTAGAACCAGTGCAAACAATTACTGCTTTAGCTAGCTCATTTTTTCCACCTTCAAGCTTAATGCTAAAACTTCCATCATCATTTTTTCGAACTTGCTCTACCCCTACCATTTCGTGTTTTAATCCAAAACGCATACATTGTTCATTCCAAGGTGCCATAAAAGAAATTCCATCTAAAACTTGAGCAATACCTGGATAATTTTCTATTTCAGAACTTGAAGTAATCTGGCCACCTGGCATACCTTTTTCAAACATTGTAACGTTCTTTAAGCCACCTCTTGTAGCATATAATCCTGCACTAAGACCAGCAGGACCACCACCAATAATTGCTAAATCTAACATACTATACCCTTTAGAAAAATTATTTGACTGCATTATACAAATTTTTCTTTAATTATAAATAATAAAAATTATTAAATAGTAAAAATAGAAGAAAAAGCCACGATAGTGGCCTAAGATTATAAAAGTGAATTTATTTTATCAACTAAAACTTGTTTTGATTGTGCGCCAACTAATTGATCTACAACTTCACCATCTTTAAAGAATATGATAGTTGGAATAGATCTAACACCAAATTCAGCTGCTAAATCACCTTGTTCATCTGTATTTACTTTACAAATTTTAGCCTTACCTTCAAACTCATCTGCAAGCTCATCAATAACCGGTGCAAGCATTCTACAAGGTCCGCACCACGGAGCCCAAAAATCTACCAAAGCTACACCATCTTTTGCTTGTGCAAAATTTTCTGAAGTTAAATCAATATATTTTCCCATTATATTTCTCCTTTATATTTTTTGAAATTCTATTACATTTAAGATAAATGCTATCTTAATAACTAATATTTTCAATAAGCTTTATATCATCTTTATACACACAAAGTAAATCTAATTGATAATTTTTATCACACATATGTTTCATAAAGTAATATTTTATTGTTTTGATGAGCTTGGTATATTTTTTATAATCTAATCTATAGCTTACTTCATAATTACCTTTAGTGGCTTTAACTTCTATAAAATGTAGTATTTCATTCTTTATTGCAATAATATCAATTTCACCAAATTTAGAAGAAAAATTTCTTTCTAAGATTTTAAAACCTAAATCTTGTAAATAAATACAAGCTAAATTTTCACCATTGATACCAAAAATATAAGATTCCAATCCCATAATTTAATCTTCAATTCTCATCATAAAAATTTCACTTTGAATAAAATCTTGCTTTTGTAAATTTTGTATTAAAGATTGTATATTATTTTCATAAGTCTTATGAGTAATAAAAAATAAAATACTACAATCATCATTTTCTTTCTTAGGTTTTTGCAAAAAAACATCGATTGAAATTTGATGCTCACTCATAAGCTGTGTAATCTTTGATAAAACTCCTATTTTATCTAAGACTTTTAATCTTAAATAATATTGGGTATTAATTTTATCTTTATCTAATAATCTATACGAAGTGCTATTTAAATAACCAAACATCACGCTATTTTTTTCTTTTCTTGCAATATCAATTAAATCAGCCACAACTGCACTTGCTGTAGCCATACCTCCAGCACCCGCTCCATAATACAAGCTTTCTCCTAAAATATCTCCAAAGATACTTATAGCATTCATAACTCCATCGACCTTGGCAAGCATTTTATTTTTATTTATCATAACAGGATGCACTCGAAGCTCAATTTTTTCATTTTGAATTTTAGCTATACCTAGATGTTTAATAGTATAATCAAATTCCTTTGCAAAATAAATATCCTCTTGTTTTATTTTACTAATACCCTCAATTAAAATTTCTTCAGGTTTTACTTTCAAACCATAAGCAATATTGGCTAAAATTAATAACTTATACGCAGCATCAAAACCCTCTATATCAAAAGTAGGATCAGCTTCTGCATAGCCTAAATTTTGTGCTTTTTTTAATACATCTTGAAAATCTAATCCCTCTAAGCTCATCTTACTTAAAATATAATTGCTTGTTCCATTTAATATTCCTTTAATAGAAAGAATATTATTTGCACTTAATCCTTCTTTTAAAATTTTAATAATAGGAATTCCGCCTGCAACACTTGCTTCATAACCAAAAGCTGAATTCTTAGCTAATTTTTCAAGCTCGCTTCCATAATAAGCTAATAAAGCCTTATTAGCAGTTACAACCGCCTTTTTTCTTTTTAAAATTTTAGAAATTATTTCAAAAGGTAATTTTATACCCCCCATTAATTCTACAAAAACATCAATATCATCACGATACAAAATCTCATCAATATCATTTACAACTGGAATTAAAGCATTATTTTTTTGTGTTCTTGCTAAAGCTACAACAGGCACAATCTCTTCATCACATCTAGCTTTAATAAGCTTTTGATTATCAAGTAAAGTTTTTACTACAGCACTACCAACGACTCCATAGCCTAAAATTGCAATTTTCATTTTTATTCTTTTAAATATTTTTTGATATTTCTAGCTGCTTGACGAATGCGATTTTCATTTTCTATCAAAGCAATTCTTACATACTCATTACCTACTTCACCAAATCCAATTCCTGGACTTACAGCAACATTTGCTTTTTGTAAAATCTGCTTTGAAAATTCCATACTTCCAAGATGAATTTTACTCGATGGGAGTTTAGCCCAAACAA
Organism: Campylobacter sp.; assembly: GCF_020024835.1. GTDB lineage: Bacteria > Campylobacterota > Campylobacteria > Campylobacterales > Campylobacteraceae > Campylobacter_D. The sequence goes on from NZ_JAHHTD010000006.1 coordinate 19,002, forward strand.
ACATACTAGCATTAGGTTTTCTTAAACTCCATCCTGCTTGTTCAAATGATTCAAGTAAAACATCTAATCGCTTAGCATAAACTGATCTAATAATCTCAACACACGATTGATCTCCATCTAAAGCAATAGTAGCAGCTACTTGTATAGGTGTATACATACCATAATCAAACCATGATTTTATTTTTTTAAGAGCACCAATTAAACGTTTATTTCCGACCATAAAACCAACACGCCAACCTGCCATATTATAAGACTTTGAAAGAGTATAAGTTTCTACTGCCACATCTTTTGCTCCATCAACTTCAAAAATTGAAGGCGTTTTATAAGAACCAAAAGTTAAATCTGCATAAGCAATATCAGAAATGATATAAAATCTTTCCTTTTTTGCTAAAGCAACCAATCTTTCATAAAAACTTTTTTCCACTGTAGTCGTAGTGGGATTGTGTGGAAAATTAACAACCACATATTTTGGGCGAGGCAAACTTTCATATAATGTCTTTTGCAAATTTTTAAAGAAAATATCCTCATCTAATTCATAATTTTCATTAAAATCAAATTTCATAGTTGCAACATTACCACCTGCTATAATAAAAGCTTGTGTATGTATAGGATAAGCTGGCGTTGGCACTATAGCAACATCACCTGGATTCACAATTGCTCTAGCTAAATTTACAAAACCCTCTTTTGATCCCATTGTTGCAACCACTTCATTTTCAGGATCTAAATCAACATTATATTTTCTTTTATACCAATTACAAATTGCAAGTCTTAATTTATATATACCAATAGAAGCTGAATAGCCTGAAGTTTTATCTTTATTAGCACTTTCACAAAGCTTATTTATAATATGTTGTGAAGTTTTACCATCTGGATTTCCCATAGAAAAATCTATAATATCTTCTCCTGATCTTCTAGCAGCCATTTTAATCGCATTTACTTCTGAAAAAACATAATTTGGAAGTCTTTCTATAGTGTTAAAACGGATTTCTTCAAACATATTTATTCCTTATCTTCTTAGATAAATCTTTAACCCTCTTTTTATGTTATCTAAACTAAACATATCTCCTATAATAGCATATTTTGCACCAAGTGGAATGTTTAAAACAACATCGTTTTGCTTGTGAGTATTTTCTATGCTTTGAATAAAGTTTAAATTTTTATCTAAAAATTGAATTTTACAAAACCAAGAATCATAATTATGAGCATTTAATTCTAAAATTTTAGCACCTTGTAAATCCACCATATATTCTCTTAAAGGTTTTTGCAATTGCACAAAAGTGTTCAACGGCACTTGAGTATTTACCTTCGCTTTAACTTTAGAAAAATCAAGCTCATACTCATAGTGTGTTTCTGAAATTTTAGAAATATCTTTAATAAAAATTAAATTTGAAAGCAAAGCTTTATAAAAAATTCCAGGATCAAGCATATATTGAGAATCAAGTGAAAGCTTATAAGTAATATAATCTTCTCTTAATATAAATTCAATTGGTATAAAATACACATACCCTAACTCATTTAAAGTATCATTAATAATCTTAAAAAAAATTACCGCATCAGCTTGAGCTTTAAAAGAAAAAGTTAATTTTTTTGGTTCATTAAAAATAAAATTTGATAATGAATTTGTCTTTAAAATTTGTGAAATTGTATAAATGTCAATGTTGCCATAAGCATCTTTATAAGTATCTTTAGCAAAAAGTAATTCTAATTTCGTATTTTTAGAATTATCATTAACAATATGTTTAGCAACCTTTAAAGCACTCAAAGCAAATAAATTTACGCTAAAAACTACTACACAAAGAAAAATTTTTACCATAATTTTCCTCGATTTTCCTTAATAAATTCTGCCTTGCTAATTTGCTTAATTTTTCCATCTTTGATTATAAAAAATTTAGAAACACCATTTTTAAATTCTAAAGTCTTATTATGTTCATCACTTAAGGTGAAAGCTGCGTGTCCAGTAGTAATGAGCATATCTTTTTTTAAAGAAAATACATAATCATTTTTAATTATTTTTGAAGTTTTTTGAAAAGTTTGCAAATTAACCATTCCCAACCATAATTCTGCACTCGGCTTAAGAATACTCTCTTCTAACAATGGCAATTCCTTAGCGTCTGATTTCTCATTTGTGCTTATATTTTCATCAATAATATCTATATCAATAACTTCATCTGCAATTTCATTATCTTTATCATTCTTAGTGGAATTTTCCTCTATAAAGTATTCTTGTATAGGTGTATAAGAAGAATTTTCATCATTTATTTCTTCAATCACAATTTGCTCTTGGTTTAATATATTTGTTGTATTTTCATCTAATGAACTTTGGAAAAATCTAGACACCCCTAAAATTCCAAGAACTATTAATACAACAATAATAATGATTACAAAAAACCAAAAATACGATCCCTCTTTAGCATAATAACTCATTCTTGGACAAACTTGAATATGATTTTTTTTCTCTGCTCCATTTTCCATAAGATAAGCTTGATATTCTTCTAAAAAACTCGTAAAATCAAGATCGTATTCTCTTTGTAAAATTTTTACAAATCCACGAATATTAAAACGAGATAGAGATTTAAAATCTTTTTTTATAATCAATTCAAGACAATTTTTTTCTATTTGTGTTCTTTTTTGAACCTCCATTAAATTTAAATCTTCTAATTTTTTCCAATTATCCATTCATCATCCTATCACAAAGTATCGCAAATGCTGCACTTACATTTAAGCTATCAAAATTATTATACATTTTTATCCCTACACACTCATCACATCTTTTTAGAATTTTAGATGGTATCCCAAAGCCTTCACTGCCCATAATCAAAACTTTTTTATCCCTTGGCGTTATTTGATGGATATCACTACCACCACTAGCACTTGCATAAATAAAAAATTTTCGTTGCTTTAATTCATTTATCATATTTAGCACATCATCATTTAATGCTATTTTCATATCTAAAGCTGCACCGCTACTAGTTCTAATCACTCCATCAATAGCCACATTCTTAGCTGCTAAAATCACACCTTCAGCACCTAGTGCATAAGCACTTCTAATAATAGCTCCAATATTTCCAACATCACTAATATTATACAAAATAACTATAAAATTTTTATCTTTAAGGTCATTAAAATCACAAAATTCAAATTCTTTAATATCCATTAAAAAACCTTGATGATTGCCGCCCTTAGCCAGACTTTGAGCACTTTTAAAATCAAGTTTTTTAATCTTTTTAGAACACTTAGTTATTTTTGCAAATTCATTTCCTTGGCACTCTTTTGCTAAAAAAACTTCATTAATCTTGTCTTTGTGCTTTTCTAAAATATAAAAAAATACTTGCTTACCATAAACTATCATTTGTCAATGATAGCCAAATTCAACTTAAAAGCAGTTTTTGATAATTTTCTTTTGGCGATTTTGCATTTATTTTTGAAAGAAGTTTAGATTTTATTTTAAGAGGTAAATCAAGATTTAAAATATCTTCTTCACATATAGTGCTTTGATAAAATTGCTCTAGCTTAGGTGCTACAACCACACACCACTCACCCCTTAAATCCATATTTTGAAGTTTTTCTACAGCATTATGGGCGCTGGTTTTAAATTTATTTTCAAACTTTTTAGTTGCCTCTTTAATTATAAAAATTTCCCTTAAAGGATCAATTTTGCTAATTTCTTTCACAAGATCAATTATTCTAGTAGGAGCTTCATAAACTACACTAGGATAAGGGTTTAACATCAATTTTGCTATATCTTTTTTTCTTTGAATACTCTTATTTGCCAAAAAACCCATAAAAATAAATTCTTTATGACAAAAACCACTAGAAACTATAGCTAAAAGTGCTGCATTAGATCCTGATAAAACCTCATATTGTATATTATTTTTTATAGCATACTCGATTAAAATCTGCCCAGGATCACTAATTCCTGGCATACCAGCATCACTCATATACACTACACATTCTTCAAAAAAACTCGTATCAATTGATTGCAAAAAAGTTTTCTCATTGTGAGTATGAAAGGCTAAAATTTTTCTTGGCTTTATAGCAAGTTTAAATTTATCATTTAATAAGCTAATCAAAAATCTGCAAACTCTTGTATCTTCACACAATAAGAGTTCGCACTTTTGTAAAACTTCTAAAGAATGAAATGAAATATCACTTAAATTTCCTATAGGAGTAGGAATAAAATAAAGCATTATTGCATTGCGTATTTTTTCTTAAATTTCTCAACACGCCCAGCAGCATCTACTATTTTTTCACTACCTGTAAAAAATGGATGACAATTTGAACAAATATCAACTCTTATTTCTGCTTTATTAGATCTAGTAGTAAAAGAATTTCCGCAAGCACAACTTACCTTGCATTCTACATATTCTGGATGAATTTCTTTTTTCATTATCTATCCTTTTTCAAACATTAAAGGTGTGATTATATAAATTTTTATATAAAAAGTAGATAAATCTAAATAAAAATTTAAATTGCAAATTTTGAAGCTAAAGCTATCACTGCTGTTTGTGCTCTTAATATAAATGGAATATTTAATTTAGCTTTTTGAATATATTTAGCTTTTTCTAATTTAGAAAATCCACCTTCAGAACCCACTAAAAAAACATATTCTAATGGATCAAAACTTGATAAATCCTCTCCTTCAAAATCAATCAAAACTATATTTTTATATCTTGACTGAAATTGATCAAAATTTTCATAAATTTCAAATTTTAATAAAGAATTTCTGCCACATTGTTGAGATGATTCTATAAGAATTTTTTTCATTCTTTTTTCATCTAATTTAAAATTTCTTTGAGAATACTGCATATATATCAATGAAAGCTTTTCAACACCTAACTCATTTAAAAAAGGTAAAGTTTTCTCTATAACTTTTGGCTCAATCACTGCTAAGGCTAAATGAAGTTTTAAATTTTGTTGAGCTTGTTCGATTTTTTTCTCTTTTAATCTAAATAAAAAAAATTTTCTTTCTGATTGCACGCATTTATATGTATAAATGAAATTATCTTTTAAATTTTTAAAAACAAGTTCATCATTTTCCTTTAAGCGTCTTGCTTTTAGATGTAAAAATGCTTCATTTTCTATCTTTAATTCTTCTTCACCACTCTGATCATGATATAAAAATTGCATTTAAATATAAAACCTTTGTAATATATAAGGCACAAAAAGTAAAAATATATCTATACTTAAAATAAAAAAACTTAGAAATCTAAACTTAGCATAACGTTTATACAATCTTGCCTTTTTAAATAAAATAAATTGATAAATAGCAAGGAAAAAGATGAAAAACCAAGCAATCCACATAGATAAGATATATAAATTTATTTCAAAATGCTTTAAAGCCCAAAGTAAATTTCCAGTAAATAAGACTATGGCTAAAAATAAATAATAAATTGGCAAGAATAATCGAATTCTTCTAATAAAAATAAATTCTTGCGAAAAAGAACTTTGAGTTAAATACAAATAAAACAACATCAAAAAACCACTAGTGCATAAGCTATAAACATGGATTGCTAAAAAGAAATTATAATTTTGATCCATCATTATCCTTGACTTGCATTTTCATCTTTAACCTCATCATCAATAGGCAAAGGAAGTGTATCATCATTAATCTGTATATTAGAATCGCTTTGTTCAATCTGCACATTTTCTGTTTGTATTTCCTGAGAATTACTCTTTTTCTCCTCATTTGAACAAGCATAAAAAAATAAAATAATAAATCCTAGTAAAATTTTTTGCATTAGACCTCCTTTTGATTGGTAAAAATAAAATTTTGATCTTTGAGATTGGTGTAAAAATTTTGATCTTTCCATTCATTTTGTATAGATTCTGAAAATTCTATATCTTCTAAATTTATTTTAGGCAAGAATTCGCTATAAGCATCTTCTTTAAATCCTTGTGCATAACCTGTTCTAGTTTCGTGTATTATAATACTTTGCAATTTTACACCTTGCTCGCCATTGAGCATTTTAGTTTTTTGAAGTAAAGTATCTATAAGTATAAAAAATATCCTTACAAAATTTTCAGCACTTACATTTACTGGTAAAACTACCCATCTTTTAGAATGCTCTTTCATATCTTTTAAATATTTATCATCATCATATTTAAAAAGAGTAATTGCGTGATCAAAACTATCAATAATTTGTCTAATTTCATCTTTTAATAATCCAAAATCATATACCATTCCAGCATTATCTAAATACTTACTTTCTAATAAAATCTCAATTTTATAAGAATGCCCGTGGATACTAGTTTTACATCTTTTAGAGCTACAAAATCTTACTATGTGGGCATTTTCAAATTCAAATAATTTTCTAATAATCATACGCCTTCTTTATCCCCCCAAAGCCTAATATGCAGTCTATCAGAATAATTATATCCATTTTTTATACAAAATTCAGCAACACTTAAGGCATTTTGAGAAATTTCTTCTTGATTAAAGCCCATTGGCATACAATACACTTCATTTTGACAAATTGTTAAAATTTCTTCTATCTCTTCTTGTGCTTGATTATTTAGTATAAATTTCTTGTTTAAAACAAATTTATAAAAACTATCTTTAGCATTTTTTTTAAATGCTTGCAATGCTTTTTCATTAATCCTTTTTTCTTTAATCACATCACTATTACTTAATTTTACTCCTAAAGCAAAACAACACTCTTTATACAAAGGATACTCTTTAAAATCAAGCTCTATACTAGCATTAGTCTCAAAATGAAGTAAAAAACCTTGCTCTAACAAAAGTTCAATCCATCTAACAAACTCTTTATTTTTATGGTAAATTAAAGGTTCTCCACCTGTAATTACCACAATGGGTTTAAAATCTTTTTTTAATGATTTAACTCTATCAAATAATTCTTGTGCAGTATATTTTTTATAAGTAGATGCAAAATCCTTGGTAAAAACTGCCTTAATGGTATCACAACCTGTAAAAATACTGCCATCTTTTTCTCTGCTAACTCCAAAACCAATGCAATTAAAATTGCACCCTGAAAATCTTACAAATATAGCGAGTTTTCCACTATACATTCCCTCGCCTTGAATACTTAAAAAAGTTTCAACAATCTCCACTTTATCCGCCTGTTTGATAAAAAGCTCTTGTGGAGCTTTTATTGTCTTCAAGGCCCCATCTATTTTTTTCTGATTTATTTTTTATTACCATTCGTAAAATTTCACAAGCACCTTGAATATCCTTATTTTTTATAGATTTTCTAATACTCAAAGCCTCATCATAATACAAACAAGGTATTAAAAACCCTTCTGCTGAAAGTCTTATACGATTACAAGTATCACAAAAATCGTGACTATGTGGATCAATTATGCCAAAACGATAACCATCATCAAGCTCATATAAAGAAGCAGGAGCATTAGGAATTTTTTCACAAGCTTTAAAAGAATATTTCTTTGCAATGATATTTAAAATATCTTTAGATTTTAAACCCTTTAAATCACCATAAGCGTGATAGTTTTCCATAAATTCTATAAATCGAATTTGACAATTTCTTTCCTTGGCAAATTCTAAAAGTTGGACAAATTCACTATCATTAACATCTCTTAATGCCACAGTATTGAATTTGATTTTAAAATCAAATTCTAAAGCTTCTTCTATGCCATTTAATACTTCTTTGAGTATATTTTTTTGAGCCAACTTAAATGCCACTTCCTCTTTTAAAGTGTCTAATGATATATTAATTCTTTTTAATCCCGCATTTTTCAAATCTTGCGCTTGTTGTTTAAGCAAAAATGCATTAGTTGTAAGAGCTAAATCTATATCTTGCTTATACTCACTAATCATAGCAATAAATTTATGTAAATCTTTTCTAACTAAAGGCTCTCCGCCTGTAATTCTTATTTTATTAACTCCTTCATCAATACATACTTTTACAAACATAAACAACTCTTCAAATGAAAGCAAGTTTTCCTTTGCACTCCACTCAAAAGGTGTTTTTGGCATACAATATAAACAACGAAAATTACATCTTTGTGTTACAGAAATTCGTAAATAATCAATCACTCTACCGTAACTATCAATCAACATAAAAAACCTCTTATAAAAGTTTATTAAATTTTAAAATCAACTCAACCCTTCCAGTGCCTATGCGTAAATCTTTAGCAATTTGTTCTATAGATTTTTTTTGCTCAAACATTTCTATAACTTTTTGCTCTTCATTATCATAATTTGGACTCAATTTTGTAATACTTTGAGTTTTTTGTTCCAAATTTAAAAGCCTATCTTTTTGCTCACTTTGAAAATCATCAATTACTTCTTCAACTTCTTTCAAAGCAACAAGTATTGGCGTAATATTTTGATTAATCTTTGTATCTAAAATTTGTATAAGCTCCTCTTTTATCAATCCTATATCAACTTCTTCTTTTTCAATTTCTTGATCTTCGTTTTCTTTTTTTAAATAATGATATTGTTTATTTAAATCCTCTATAATCTTACCAAGCTCGTTAATTTTAGCTACATGTTCTCTTTCTCGTATAATCATATAAGCAAATAAAGCAAATATTAAAAGTATAATAACAAGTGCTAACAAAATATCTATACTCATTCGCTTTTCTCCTTTAGTATTTTAATCATTTCCCTTTGCATATCTACGACAAAATTATTATAAATACTCTCATCTTCACTTTTCATCTGTATAATTTTTCCCTCTTTTGCATTTAATCCTTTAAAGAAAAAACAAATCTTTTGCCCATAAAGTTCTAATTTTGCATAATATTCTTCTTTATGTTGCAAGCATTCTTCTTTAAATTTCAAATGAGAAAAATTTATACCATCTAGCATAAAATTCTGATTTAAATCAATAGACAAATTACTTTTATTTATATCATTTTTAAGCATAAAAATTTCTTGTTTTAAATCTAATAATAATTCAAAAATTAGTTGCTCACCCTCGCTAAATTCAACTCTAGAAGCAAGTTTTTTCCACTTATTTAAATTTACAAGATTATTTGAAGTTAAATAATCGTGTAAAAATTCATCATATCTTGTTTTACTTTCTTCAAAATTTAAATTTAAAGAACATTGAAAAAAATTTATCTCCATAAAAGATCAATCCAAATAAAAATAAAAAAAACTATACTCAAATAACCATTTAATGTAAAAAATGCTTTATCAATTTTAGAAAAGTTTTTTCTAACTATTTTGTGCTCAAAAAATAAAATTAAAGCACTAACAACTACGCCCATAAAAGCTATATTTCCAGTTGGAGCTATCCATACAAATAAAAACCAAAAGAGTATAGCTAAAACATGACAACAAGCTGCTAAAAATAAAGTAGTTTCAAATCCAAATTTAGCAGGAATAGAATACAAACCCACTTTTTTATCATACTCCATATCTTGCAAAGCATAAAGTAAGTCAAATCCAGTAGTCCAAAATGTAACACCTAAACATAAAATTACACTATAAATCTCAATTTTTCCGAGTATAATTACACTTCCTGCAATAGGAGCAAGTCCTAAACAAAATCCAAGTACTAAATGTGCTAAAGAAGAAAATCTCTTAAAAGTTGAATAAATTGCAAGTATAAATAAAACAGGTAAAGCTAAAGCAAAAGCTAATTTATTTATAAAATAACTTGACAATACAAAAATAACAGCGTTTAAAATAATAAAAAGCAAAATACTACTTTTGCCTATGCGTCCATCAACGCTAGGTCTATTAGCACATCGTGGATTATTTTTATCAATATCTTCATCCATTAAACGATTAACAGCCATTGCAAAATTTCTAGCACTCACTGCACAAATAATCCCTAAAAATAAAGCTTTAAAACCTATCCAAGTGCTATCATTTAACATAACAGAAGCTACAATCATTGAAACAAATAAAAAAGGTAAGGCAAAAATAGAATGCTTAAAGACAATCAAATCTAAAATATCTTTTATTTTGTTTTTGTATAAGTCCATATTCTAACTCTTTAAAAATATTTTTGCTATGATTTTACTAAAATAATTTAAATTTGGGATATTTTTATAATGTTTTTTGAATTTGCACTTATTGGGACTACTGCTAGTGGCAAAACAGATCTTGCTAATTCTCTTGCTAAAGAATTTAATGCGTGCATTCTAAGTCTTGATAGTCTTTGTGTATATAAGCAAATCAATATAGCTTCAGCTAAAACTGATGAAAAAACTCTGAATCAACTCAAATATTTTGGAGTAAATTTAATTAATGTAGATGAACATTTTAATATAGCTTTATTTTTTGAAGAATACAAAAAAGCTAAACAATTTGCCATCAAAAATAATAAAATTCTAATCATAACAGGGGGAACAAGTTTTTATCTTAAAACCTTAATGGAAGGATTAAGCGATGAATTTAAAGAAAGTCAAAGTCCAATAAGCAATGATGAAATTTATACTTTAATGCGACAAATTGATAAAAATTCAACAATAAAAAAAAATGATACTTATCGTTTAAAAAAATGGCTAGGAATTTATGAACAAACCAAAAAAATACCTAGTGAAGTTTTAAAAGAAAGTCGCAAAGAACCTTTAATAAAAAATTTAAAAATATATGACATTATTTGGGATAAAGAAGAGTTAGAAAAACGTATTGCTAAACGCACGCATAAAATGATAAAAGAAGGACTAATTGATGAAGCAAAAATGCTTTTTAGTAAATTTGATCCAAATTTAAAAGCATTAAATTGTATAGGCTTAAGAGAATGTAAAGATTTCATAAATAAAAAAATAACTCTGCAAGAGTTGGAAGAACTTATTATCATACATACAAGACAACTTGCCAAAAGACAAAGAACTTTTAATAAAAAATTTGAAAAAACTGATATACCTTTTGAATATGCTTACAATATACTAAAAAAAGAAATTACAAATATTTATTGAGACATATTCAAAATACCCATTTTTTCTTTACATAGACCTTGCCAATCACTCGTAGAATTAATATCTAAACATTTTTGCAAGCTATTTTTTTGATTTTGAGTCTGATTTAAATCTTCATAAATATTGCTTTGCACATAAAAGGCTCTAGCTCTTTCATCATCTTTCAAAGGATTGGCTAATAAATCTTTAAATAAACTTAATGCTTTTTGATTTTGATTAGTTTGCATTAAAGCTTTAATATACATAAATTCTAAATCTGGAGAAAAAAGATTCACTCCTTTTAAATTTTGATAATTTATAGCCTTTGGTGCATAGGTTAAAATATTAGTAATAAAATTATTCTTTTCACAAAAAAGCAAAAATTCATAATAAAGCTCTACCATACGATAATTCATCTTAAATTGCTCTAATCTTTGCAAAGTTTCAACCATAGCATTATAATCTTGGAGTTTAAGCTGGGCTAAAAATTTCATATAATATGCTTCAAATTTCTCATTATCGGTAATGATTGACCGAGTGGATAAAACACTTTCAACGATTTTAATAACTTGCTTATATTGCTTATCTTTTAAAGTAAGATCTGCATCTTGAAGTTTATAATAAATTACATCATCTTGTTCATTTTCGGCTATATATTTTTTAGCCTCCTCTATGCGTAAAGTTCTTTTAAAACACGCTAACATTTGTTTTTTATTATAAATTTTATTTCCAATATTATATTCTTTAAAGGTATCATATATTTCAATAGCCTTTAAACATTCATCATTATTTAAATCTTGACTTAAAATCTCTATAGCTGATTTTTCTAAAATATCTTTTGCTTCTTTATTTGAGTATTTTTCTATATCACTTTTATAGGAAATAACTTTTTTGTAATTTTTTTCTTTAAAATATAATTTTATATTATCAAACAAAGCCTTACTTGAAATTTCACCCACATATTTATGCATAATTTCTTCATATTTTTCATGTAAATACGTCGCATTTGTATCTTTTAAATACAAAAAATTCCTATCTTTAGCTTGTTTTATAAGTGCTAAATATTCTCCCATTGGAAATTCATCTGTATAAAGATCTAAATATTTTTCAGCCTTGTTATATTCTTTATTATTAAGCAAAGATAAAGCTAAATCTTTTAAAACTCTTTCATAATCTTTTTCAATTTTTGGTAAATGTGAAAAAATATACTCATAAATTTCTGAACTAATATCATAAATTTTATTATTATCTAAAGCTTTTGCTAAAATCAAGGAATTTGATAAATCACTCATAAAAAACTTAGGATTAGATACTAAAATCTTACGAACTAAATCTTTAGCATCTTTAATATTGTTTTGCTGTAGATAATTTTTAGCTAAAAACAATGCTGCTCTACTTGCTAAATCTGCATTTGAAGTTGAGTAATAAACCTCTTTATAAATATCTACTGCCGCACTTTTTTTACCTAGATTATACAAATAATCAGCATAATCTAGCATAGCTACAATAGTATAAAAATTATTTTTATGTTCTGTTGTTAAAAGATTTATAGTGTATTCCACATTAGATCTTTGTGATAAACCTATATAAATCCTCATTATAATATACATCACTTCAGTAAAATCTTTATCATTTATGTAAGTTCTCGTCCATTTTTTAGCGTCCTCTAACATTTGACCTAAAATATGCTGATCTTTATCTAAGGCATAAGTATAAAGTTGGTTTTGTGCTCTTAATTTATACAATTTAAATTCATTCATAAAGATACTGCCTTGGTATCTCTTAATAGCATTTACACTATCTCTTAAAACCTGATCATATTTTTTAGCCTCATATTCTTTTTTTATACTAAAATAAGCATTAAAATCTGCACTTTTAGAGCTTTCCATAGGATTTGAATTTAAATCTAAAGCACCTATAAAAGGCATCAATCCATCATTAAAATAAATATTAAAATCCAAGCCATCATCAATTCGATCTTTTTTAAGATCTTTTGTAAAAATAAATATAAAATGTTTTGCAAGATTTGATTCTTGGTTAAGTATTTCTTTAGCATCAAAAATCTCTTGAGAATAACTCCTCATTTTTGCTGGAATTTTTGGACTAATGATAATATCCAAATAAGCTCGTTCTTTTTTGAATTTTATAGAAAATTCATCAAATTCCCGATCTTGGAATTTCATATTACTCGTACCAAAAACTTTACATTCAAAAAAATTTTTCTCTGATTCAAAACTACTTTTACAAGTAAAATTTTTATCATCTTTTAAATGCAAAATAGTAAATGGGATTTTTGCATCTTCACCTTTGTTTATGATGATTTCAAAAGAAAATACATAATTTACACCCAGTAAAAGTAAAAATAATATTCTTCTCATAGATGTGATTATAGCAATTATTTTACAAAAGCAAAAATACCACATACTAAACATAAACTTCCTATAAGACAAAAACATAAAATTACTTTTTGTCTTACATATAGTTGCTCACTTTGAGAATAATCAAATTTTTTAAAAAATATATAAATTAAAACTTTCAAATAAGCATATAGCATAATCATAGAACTAACAGCTATAGCAAACATCACAATATAATAACCAGAAGTTAAAATAGAGGCTAAAATCAATAATTTCCCCCAAAATACTCCAAAAGGAGGAATACCAGCGATACATAAAATCAATAAAGCTATAATTACTGATAATACAGGTCTTTTATTAAATAATCCTGCAAAACTCTCATAAGAACTTTCTTTAAACAAACTTAATATCAAAAATAAACCATAATTAGCAAATGCAAAAACTATCCAATATAAAAATAACGCATATACTGCCATTAAATACAATATACCACCATCTTGAAAATTTAAATTAATTTCTGAAATTATTGCTGCTAATATAAAAGATGAATGAGTTATAGAACTATATGCAAGCATTTTTTTTACATCATTTTGAACTAAGGCTACAATACTAGCACTTAACATAGAAAATATTGCTAAAAATACAACAATATATTCAAATTTTACTCCTCCGCCTAAAGCTGAAAAAATTCTTAATACAACTATAATCATCGCTATTTTTGGCACTACAGATATAAAAGCTACAAAAGTTGTATATGCACCATAATACACATCTTTTAACCAAAAATGAAAAGGAGCTATAGATAACTTAATCCCTACTATCACTAAAAACATAACTCCAGCACTCAATAAAATAGGATTTGCAATATATTCTGAATGTAGTAAATCAACTAAATCCAAAGACCCAATTTTTAAATATACAAAAGCACAAGCAAAAACAAAAAAGCCACTACCAATGGCTGCGATAGCAAAATACTTAATACTTGAGCTAATTGCATTATGCGTTCCCCTTAAAGCTATCAATGTATAAAGTGCTAAAGAAGATCCTTCTAAAGCTAAAAAAATCACGATTAAATTTGTGCTTGAAACCATTAATATTAAGCAAGCTATCATAAACAAAAACAAAGGAAAAAATTCAGTCCTTTTCTCTTTTACATCCATAATAAGATAAAAAATAGAAAAAACTATTATAATCACCTGTGCAAATATGGCGTAATTATCACTTATAAATAAACCAAAAAAAGCATTAGTATTGCTCAATACAAATCCATTAAAAATACTCAAAAGTAATGAACTTCCTAAAAGAGCTATTACACTCACACTTGTATAAAAATTTCTGGAAAACTTTGTAAAAACACTTAGTAAAAGTAAAACAATAGCCCATAAAAACAAAGATAGCATTGGCCACAATAATACAAAATTCAATCTTTCCATATCAAAACCACTCATTATAAACCTCTTACACTATCTATGATTTTTTGATCTTCTAAAGCATTATTTTTCATTTGTATCATTTCAAAAATAACATTTACATTATCTAAAATTTGATCAAGCATAAAACTTGGTGCTATACCAAAATAAATAATCATTATGCTTAATAAACTTAATACAAAAATTTCATTTTTATTAAGTTTAAAATTTATTTTATCTTCTTGATGTTTTGGCATAAAAAACATATTTCTATAAATATTTAACATATAAATAGCACCTAATATAATAACTATACCTGCTAAAAGTGCATACCATAAACTAATTTCAGCAATTCCTTGCAAAATCAAAAATTCTCCAACAAAAGATATACTTAGCGGTAAAGAAATTGATGAAAGCATTAAAATTCCAAAAAATACGCTATATAATGGAGATTTTTTAGCCAAATTTTTATAAAAATCAATCTCATAAGTATAGTATCTTTGATAGAGTGTATATGCAGCTAAAAATAAACCACCTGTAACAATCCCGTGAGCAAACATATAAAATACAGCACCACTTAAACCATTATGAGTTTCTGTAATAATACCTAAAATCACAACTGCTAAATGTGAAATAGAGCTATATGCTATCAATTCCTTCAAGTCTTTTGCCTTAAATGCTATAAATGCTGCATATAAAATACCTATAATACACAAAGCAACTAAAATAAAAAGATAGTGATTTAAAACATCTGGAGTTAAAGGCAAAATAAATACTATTATACCAAAAGGTGCCATTTTAAAACTAACTAGCATAACAGAAACCAAAGTAGGACTTTTAGCATATACTGATGGTGCCCAAGTATGAAATGGAAATAAAGGACTTTTAATAGCAAATGCAGTAAAAAATCCTAAAAAAATTAAATTTTGTGCATATTCTGGTATAAAAAAATCACTCTTATACCATTCTGGTAGATCAAAACTCCAATAACCAAAATTTTGAAAATATAAATATCCTACATAAATAATAGCTAAAAGCATTAACATAGAGCCACAAAATGCATAAATAAAAAATTTAATCCCCACCTGATAATTACTTGAATATCTTCCTATGAGATAAATAAGCGGGATTAAAGAAAATTCCCAAAAAATATAAAATAAAATAGCATCTAAAGAAGCAAAAAGCCCCATCATACAAAATTCTAGTATAAATATACTTACCACTACGCTTTTATCTTGAATTTTTAAATACACAAAGGATAAAAAAATCATCAAAGAGCAAAGTAACATTAAATACAATGCTATAGCATTAACACCTATGTGATAATTTGCGATCAAAAAAGAAAAATTGAACTCATAAGCTAATCCATCTTGATATTTGTAAAGTAAAAATAAATTTAATATAAGAACACAAAAACTAACTAATATAGCAAAAGTCTTACTTTCATCTTTTTTTAAAAACAAAGCTATACAAGCAGCAAAAAATGGAAAAGATATTAATAAATTTAACATATTACACCACCAATACTAGACAAAATAAACAAATAAATGCTGATACAAAAATCCTTAAAATTAAAGAAAAATCTCCTTTAATTGAAATATCTTTTGCAAATGCTTGTAGAAATTGAGCTATACTATTTACAACAGCATCTAATATTTCTTTATCACTTCTTTTTAAAAATTCACAAAATAAAATGTATTTTTGGACTAAAAACTGATGGTAAAATTTTGGAATATAATACTCATTAAATATAAGTTTATACACACTCATCTTAGCTAATGAAGGCTTAAACCAATTTTTCCAATACGCAATAATAGCCAATAACACCCCAAGTATAGCAGCAATGATAGCAAGTTGCATTACTAAAAAATTTTGTGCTGAAATTAAAGTTAAATCCGAACTCACAAAATCCATAAATTTATGCTCAAATAATCCAGCTATAGTAGCAAGTAAAGCAAGTGGGCTCATAGCTAATAGTGCTATTTTGCCTGCTTCATGAGGATGCTCTTCGTGTCGTCTTGGAGTAAAGAAAACAAGCATTAAGAGTCTAAAGCTATAAAATGCTGTCATAAAAGCTGAAACTAATAATACTAAAAATATCCCGTGATGATGGCTTATAAAAGAAAATCCTAAAATTAAATCCTTAGAAAAAAATCCTGCAAAAGGATAAATTCCAGCTAAAGCTAAAGAACCTATAAGCATTAAAATGGCACTAAAACGCATACTTTTATAAAGCCCACCCATTTTACTAATATCAAGTTTATCATTCATAGCGTGCATTACATTTCCAGCCCCTAAAAATAATAAAGATTTAAAAAACGCATGTGTTGCTAAGTGAAATAATGCTATAGCATAAGCCCCAAGACCAGCAGCTACAAACATATATCCAAGTTGAGAAAGAGTAGAATAAGCAATGATTCTTTTTAAATCTTTAGCCACCATAGCCATAGAAGCAGCAAACAATGCCACAAAAGCTCCCAATAAAGCTATAAAATAACCAACCTCACTTGCTTGCAAATAAAGCTCTCCAGCACGAATTATCAAATACACTCCTGCAGTAACCATAGTCGCAGCGTGGATTAATGCAGAAACTGGAGTCGGACCTGCCATAGCATCAGCAAGCCAAGTATGAAATGGAAATTGTGCGGATTTACCCATAGCCCCTATGAAAAGTAAAATTGCAATCCAAATCAAGATTTTATTATTTTCATGACCTGATATTACAAGATGAAATACCTCATCATATTTTAAAGTACCAAATTCTAAATAAATTAAACAAATTCCTAAAAGTAAAGCTAAATCTGCTATACGATTCATAATAAATGCTTCATTAGCTGCAAAAGTGTATTTTTCATTATGAAACCAAAAACCTATCAAAAGCCAAGAACAAACTCCAACTCCCTCCCAGCCTATAAATAATCCTAAAAAATTATCACTCATCACCAAAAACATCATTGAAAAAACAAAAAATCCAAGATAACTAAAATAGCGATTAAACCCTTCATCTTTTTCCATATAAAATATGCTATATAAATGCACACAAGTTGATACTACACCCACTACACACATCATAACTAAAGTGATAGTATCTATCTTAAAACCAAATTTAACATCGATTAAAGATATCCAAGTGCCTAATGAAAATTCAAAATGAGCGTTATTAATCAATAAACAAATAGATGCAATAGCTGAAATTAAAACTAAAATAAAAGCAAAATATCCTAAAAAAAAATTTTTAGCTCTAAAGGAAAAAATTCCTAAAATTAATGCAGACGCTAAAGGTGTAAAAAGTGCAATCAAAGCTAAATTTTGCATTCTTTATCTCCTTTTTCTACTAAAGAACTTAATTCAAGAGTTTGCGTTTTTCTATACCATATCACACAAAGTGCAATTCCAACAGCAACTTCGCAAGCGGCTACACCCATTATAAACAAAGCAAAAATTTGCCCTTCAATATCATTGTGTAAAACACCTGCTGTAACTAAGGCTAAATTGGCTGCATTTAGTAAAATCTCACTAGAAATAAAAAGCATAATTAAATTTTGTCGTTTTATAATACCTATTAAACCTATAACAAACATTAAAATGGCAACTATATAATATTTTTCAAACGTCATTGCTCATCCTTTTGTGTATTTTTTTGCGTAAGAACAATGGCACAAATTAACGCAATCAATAATAAAATAGCCATAAATTCAAAAGCCAACATATACTTAGTAAATAATAACAAACCAATTTGCTGTGTTGATGTAAGATCATAAACTATATCTTGCTTTGTTCCGTCTATATTATGACCTAAAATGACAGATAAAAATAAAAAAATACTAAAAATAACAATAATAAATATTTTTTTATCTTTTAAATTCTCTTTAACTTTTGAGGAAGTATCAAAAAACATCATAGCAAAACTATAAAGACCTAAAATAGCACCGCTATAAATGATAATCTGTATTGCTCCGATAAATTCAGCATTTAGCAAAAAATAAAATCCGCTTAAAAAAATCATAGCAGCAGCTAAAGCACTAATAGCATAAAGCATACTAGTACTTAACACACTCACCAAAAAAAATCCTAACACCAATACACTCAATATATAAAAGGCTAATGTTTCAAACATTTTTTTCCTTTGTATCTTCTCTTTGCAAATCTACATCATAATAATTTGGAGTTTTCTTAACTAAATCATCAGCATCTTGCCTAAGACTACCACTACCTTGAAACACAACTTGATCTTTTAACTCATCAATAGGAGTTAAAAGATCTTGTTTTTGTCCAAAATACGATCTTTGTTCTGCTGTATTTTCATATTCTTTTCCATGAACTATAGCAAGTTCAGGACAAACATCAGCACAAAAACCACAATAAATACAACGTCCTAAATTGATACTATAATTTTCTACTTTTTTACGTCCATCATCTGCTAAAGATGTCTCCATTCTTATACAATTACTAATGCAAATCTTTTCACATAAACCACATCCTATACAACATTCATTTTCACTTTCTATAAAACGCATCAAACGATGTATCGCACGATATCTATCATCTAAAGCCACTTTTTCCATAGGGTATTTGATTGTTGCGCTATTATTCCTTTTTAGCATTTCCCTTAAAACTACATACAAACCAACAAAAAGCTCAGTATTTAAAGTTCTTTTTACAATTTGAATAAATTTCTCATAAGCATTTTGAGGATTTTTACGCTCAAAATCTATTTTAAAATAATCCTTTTTCATCATTTTTCCTATACTACAAGCACTAAAGCACTAACTAACAAATTTAAGACAGCCAAAGGTATTAATATCAAATAACACATTCTCATAACTTGATCAGGACGCAGTTGAGGAAAGGCCCCCCTAGCCCAAAAATACCAAAAAAACACAAAAGATACCTTTGCAAGCATCATAATAGCACCAGGTATAATCCAAAAATCGTTAAAACCACCTAAAAATAAAAGAGATATTAAAATAGCTCCAGTTATCATAGCAGTATATTCACCTATAAAAAACATACCCCATCTAAGTCCTGAATACTCCGTTCCATAACCAGAAACAAGTTCAGTTTCATTTTCACTTAAACAAAGTGGCGTTCTATTAGTCTCTATAAAAATAGCTATTACAAACAAAATAAAAGCTAAGGGTTGTTTAAAAATAAGCCATGAAAATAAACCATTGTTTTGATAATTATTAATATCTACTAAAGAAAGAGAACCTACCAACATTACCACACACACTAATGAAAGCCCTGCAACACTTTCATAAGAAATTATAGAAACTAATCCTCTAGCTCCACCCAATAAAGACCATTTATTATGACTTGCCAAACCACCTAAAAAAATAGCATAAAAGCTAATCCCGCCCATACCCATAACAAATAACAAAGCTACATTTATATCAGCTATAAGAGGACGGACTATTCTTCCAAACAAAGTAAATTCAGGAAAAATAGGTATAGCAGCAATAGATACAAAAGCACAAATAGCAGCAATCAAAGGGGCAACTAAAAATACTATCTTTTGTGCGTTAGTTGGTATAATGTCTTCTTTTGTAAAAAGTTTTATCATATCTGCAACAACTTGAATCAAACCAAATGGCCCAACCATATCAGGGCCTATACGACGATGAAAAAATGCTAAAACTTTTCTCTCAAGATAAGTTGCAACACCAGCTAAAGTCGCAAAAATAGCTATAACAAGAATACATTTAATGATAGTTTCTATGATAAAAAATGTGATATCACTCATATTTTACTCCTGTTTTTTCAAGCCAAATTTTAATGTAACGCGAATTTTTAAATAAATCTTGGGTATTAATTTTGCAATCATAATCCCCTAAATAAGCACCATTTTCTAGATGTTCATCGACTTTTACACTCAAAGCAAGTTGCATATGCTGATTTTTTAAAATCACACTCTCATTTTGAATCAATCCAAATTTTTCCATCAAATCAGTCGATAAAAATAGCACTCCAACTTCATTAAAAGACCTATTGCTAAATTTTCCAAATTGATGTATAGGATTTGCAAAATATAAATCCAAATTTCCTTCTTCTTGATTGTTTTTTCTATTTCCTAACAATGCTTCTTTTAGTTTGAAATTTGAAAAATCAAGCTCATATCCTCTATAATTTTTTCCACCATTGTCATAATAATTTTCTAAATCATCAAAACAAATATCTTTAAAACCTTTTTCTTTAGGCAAAAATCTAGTATAATCTATGGTATATTCTTTATCAAAACCTAAAGCGTTAGCTAAATCATTTAAAAAATAACCTTTAAATTCCAAGGCTACATTCGTAGGAACTACTCTTTTATCATAATTAACAAAAGTGCCCTCTTGCTGATTTAAACTAGAACTTGCAAGATCACAATGCTCTTCATATGAAAAAGAAAAATCTCCTGCTTCATTATAACCAAGTGTTTTGCCTTCTTTATATGTGTCTTTTAAATCACAAATTAAACTCACGCCTAAAGTATTTGTGCAAGTTGGTATTAAAAATACTTTAAAATCAGTATATTTTTGTATCAAAGCACATAATTTTGCTAATTGTAAATTTTGTTCATAATAAAAATCACTACCTATAACTAAAGTAATTTTTTGCTTCTTAGCTAGTAAATTTTCTAAAATATCTTCATCTATGCCAAGAACTTTCGCATATTTTGATCTTTTTATTTTGATAGTTTTTGTAATCTTTTTAGGAATTTGTTTTTTTACCTCTTGAACAATAATATCACCATTTTCATTTTGACTTTCAATTTGTTCGATAACTTCTTCTGTAATAGTTTCTTCAATCTCTTTACTATCTTGATAATAAGCATTGTCAATTATATTTTTTAAATCTTGCGGAATCTCTTTTGCAAATTTTTGCAAAAGAAAAAGTAAAATATTCTCATTATCTTCAATTTTATGATTAATTTGCAAAATGTTTTTAGAGTATTTATCTATCCCTTTATCTTTTATAGGATGAAAATATAAAGCCGCTCCTTTATTCATAACTAAAGCATTGTTAATTTTATATCCAAGAGTTGGTGCATCATATCTTAAAAATGAACCTACAATAATCAAAAAATCACTTTGAGTAATATCATCACTATTTGCATTATATACATCATTTATTTCACAATAAAATGCATTTAAAAAATCTTGAAAATATTGCGCCTCATCATTAATTAAATTCAAATCAAACTTATTGCTTATATTTTGCAAAATCAAAGCCTCTTCGTTTGTAATAAAACTATTAAATTTAATATTTTTTATCTCTTTATTTTTAATCATATTTACGAGTTTTTCAAAAGCTATATTATCTTTATATTCTATTTCATTTTGAGTGTTAAAACCATACCTTGCTGCTTTATTAAGCGTTGCAAATGCAAAATCATTACTTACTCTATAAATTTTTTCTTTTTGATTATTTATACTTGTTTGTTTAATATCATAATACATTAATTCACAATCACTAGAATGTGGATTACTTGCTGGAATTCTTTTTAATTCCCAAACATTTGAAGTATATTGAAAAGAAGCTCCTATTAAAGCTCCAGTTGGACAAACACTAGTGCATTCTCCACAAAAAGAACAATTTAGCTTTTCTCCAACACTTGGAGCTATCAAATTTTTTTGAAATTTAGTCCAAATAGCAAAAGCATCTTTACTCATACTTTCTTTAAAACTTACATCAGGAGCATTAGAACCTCTTGGTATCGTCTTTAAAGCACTTTCTCCTATTTTATCTTTGCAAATTGTTATACATCTTTCACAAACGATACAAAGTGCGGGATCGTAATTAATCTCGCCCCATTTTTTATGTTGTTTATGAGTATCTTTAATCCAATAATTTTGTGTATTTACTCTAGCTTTATGTGTAAAATTTTGAAGCTCGCATTCTCCAGATTTATCACAAACTCCACATTGCAATGGATGATTAATACAATAAGCTTGCATAATAGCATTACGCTCATCCCATAAATTTGGTAAATCACTTTCTACAACCATACCTTCTTTGATTTTAGTATTACAAGAATATACCTTTTTTCCATCTGCTTCTACCATACACATACGACAGGCTAAAGTTGGCGAACATCCACTTAAATAGCAAATTGCTGGGATAAATATATTATTTTTTCTAGCTACATTTAAGATATACTCATTTTCATTTGCTTCACATTCTACGCCATTAATGATCACTTTCATTTTATAACCTTAATCTGGGCTTTTACAAAAGCAAATACATTGCTTTCATAATTATATAAAGCCACAGTACCTTTTAAATTTGTATTGATTTTTACTTGAGTGTGAAAAATCTTATTATCAAGTTTTAACTCTATAAAATCGCCATCTTTTACCTTAGCTATCAATGCAAAAGAAGAAGAGCAATATAAATTTGATTCTTTTAAGGTGCTTTTTAGCACTACGATACCATCAAAATTATCAAGTTCTAAAAGTTTTTCAAATTTTTCTTGTATTTTTAACTCTTCACATTGCTCATCACTGCAAATTAAACAAAGTTCAAATTTTTTACAAAGTTTTGCTAGAAAAAATTTAATATTTTCATAATCTTTGTGTTGCTTTAAATTTTTATCAAAAATAATACATTTAGCATTTTGCAAAAATTCCAAAACCTCTAAAGCTTCTTCTTCCCCAAAACAAGATTCAGCACTTAAATATCCTTCATCTAAATCTTTAAATTCATCTATACTCATTTTACACAACAACGCTAAAACAAAAGAAACACTAGCTATTTCACACTTATAAGAACTAGCATTTAAAGCTATATCTTGCATACAAGAAATATTGATATTTTTACTTTTACTTAATTTTGTATTTAAATTTGGATTTTCTAAAGAGAGTAAATCTACAAAACACAAAGCATTTAAACCTTCTTGATATGTAACTAATTTCACCGATTAGCCTTTTTTAAAACTATAGTCCAATCGACTTGATTAAATTTTAAAGAATTTAAAAGTTCGCAATTTTGTTCTTTCACAAAAGCAAAACTTTTTTCTACATTAGAAAAATCTCCTATTTCAAATAAAACAACTAAAACCTCGCCATTGTAAGCTTTATTGATAATTGTCTTTAGATCAAAAAATAAATCTTTACTCTTTCTTAAATCTACACGCCTCATCGATCAATCTCACCTAAAACAATATTTATACTTCCTAAAATCGCTACAGCATCAGCTAAATACGATCCTACAAGCATCTCTTCTAAAAAAGCACAATGGAAAAAACTAGGTGTTCTAGCTCTTAATCTATAAGGCCTACTGCTTCCATCTGAATGAATAAAAAATCCAAGCTCACCTTTTGGACTTTCAGTTGGCACATAAACCTCACCTTTTGGAGGTTTTAAACCTTGAGTAACTAAAACAAAATGTTGCATCAGGGAATAATTTTGAGTCATAATTTGTTCTTTTGATGCACTTACATATTCTGGGTGATCGCATAAAATTTGCGGTGAAGTGTCCTTATATAAGGTAGCGCATTGGACAAGAATTTTTAAACTTTCTCTAAATTCTTGCATATAAACTTTATATCTAGCATAAGAATCACCCATTTTTGCAACAGGCACTTTAAAATCTATCTCTTCATAAAGCAAATAAGGCTCTTCTTTTCTTATATCATAAGCAACTCCGCTACCCCTTAACATAATCCCGCTACAGCCCCAATTTAATGCCTGCTCCTTAGTTACAACTCCTACATTTTCAGTTCTTGCACGCCAAATTCTATTCTCATCAAGTAAAGCTTCATAATCTTTAATGTCATTTGGGAATTTCTTACAAAATGCTAAAAGTTCTTCTAAAAAACCCTTAGGCAAATCAAGCATTACCCCACCTATTCTCATAGAAGAATGAGTTAATCTCGCCCCGCAATATTTTTCTATTAAATCAAGCACATATTCACGCTCTCTAAAACAATACAAAAACACGGTCATCGCACCAATATCAAGTGCATGAGTTGCTAGCCATAATAGATGAGAGGCGATACGATTTAATTCAAGCAAAATCATTCTTATGACACTTGCCCTACGAGGTATTTTTAGATCACAAAGTTTTTCAACTGCGGCGACATAGGCATAATTATTTGCACTTGCAGCAACATAATCCATTCTATCAGTAGTTGGTATAAACTCCTGATAAATCATATTTTCAGCCATTTTTTCCATACCACGATGCATATAGCCTATGCAAGGACTAGCCTTAATAATTTCTTCCCCATCAAGCTCTAAAATAAGTCGCAAATTTCCATGAGCACTTGGATGTTGTGGTCCAAGATTTACTATCATAGTGCCATCTTCTCGTTCAAAACTTATATTTTCATAGTAAGGTTTTAATTTAGTAGAAATTTGCATTTTATCTTCTCTTATCTAAAATTTTAGCTTCATTTCTTTTGATTTTTTTCACAAAAAGCACTCCGCCTTCTTCTTGATATTCTTGTAAGTATTTATCCTTTCTTGGAGCATCTCCTTTAGCTACTTCATGATAAATTCTACTAAAATTTAAGGTATCTTTTTCATCTACAAATCCTGGATCTCTATTTTCTTCACCAACAATTTCCCTATATTCTTTACCAAAAATTTTATCTATCTCATACCATTTGGCAAATTCATCTCCTTCTAAAGGATAAGTTTTCAAAAATGGATGACCATACCAATCATCTGGCATTAGAATTCTTTTTAAATTAGTATGATTAACTATAAAAATTCCAAACATATCATAAATTTCTCTTTCACACCAATTTGCACCCTTAAATACACTCATAACACTTTGAAGCTTATCTTTTAAAGCAACAAAAGTTTTTATCCTAACTCTGATTTTTTTTTCTATATTTAAAAGTTGATAATATACCTCAAAACCTTGTTTTTGCTCTACAAAATCAATAGCACTTGCGTCAATAAATGCTTCATAGCCTAAAATTTTAAGCTCTTTTAATACCTCGATATTGTCATCTTTTTCTATTTCAATTACCCAAAAATCAAGCTCTATAAAAGAATCTTTTATATTAAATTTTTGAGAAATTAAACGAAAATCTTCTTCAAATAAACTTCCTTCAATTTTTATTTTTTTAATTTGTGGAGTATGATAAAATCTATCCTCATAATAATTTCTTAATTGAACATTTTTTTTATTACTATATTTTCTCATCATATGAGCCTTTTTGGAGCAATATGCCTACTTGCTTTTTCTTTTCGGATTCTTTTTTGAAGAATCATTAGTGCAAATTGAAAAGTTTCAGGACGTGGAGCACAACCTGGCACATAAATATCAACAGGAATGATTCTATCTACACCTTGAACGGTTGAATAAGTATTAAACATACCACCTGTGTTAGCACAGCTACCCATAGAAATCACCCATTTAGGATCTGGCATTTGATCATAAAGTCGTCTTGTAAATTCAGCATGTTTTTTACTTAAAGTTCCTGCTACAATCATCACTTCAGATTGTCTAGGACTAGCTCTAAAAATAGTCCCAAATCTATCAAAATCATATCTTGAACCACCAGCTGCCATCATTTCAATAGCACAACAAGCTAAACCATATGATAAAGCCCATAATGAATTACTTCTTCCCCATTGGATTAGTTTATCAACCGTAGTTAAAACAACCGGAGCCTTACTCATCTTTTGATACTCTGCCACTCAAATGCTCCTTTTTTATAAGCGTATAAAAACCCTACCCCAAGTAAGAAAATAAAAATAAAAATTTCAACTAAGGCAAATAAAGATAAACCATATTTTGAAAGTTCAACACTTAAGTCCTTAAAAATTACCGCCCAAGGAAATAAAAATACCACTTCAATATCAAGTAAAATAAAAATCAAAGCAAAAATAAAAAATTGAGAATTGATTTTATTAGCTTGTTTAGAAACCATAGGACCACACTCATAAATTCCAAGTCCTAATTTCTTTCTACTATGAGAGGCTAATTTTGAGCCTACCTTTGAAGATAAATATACTAAAGTAAAAAATATAATACTTGCAATAACAAGCATCGCAAATATACCAAAATACTGATGCTCTATAGTTGCATGAGTCATAACAAACCTTTTTAAAGCATAATTAGAGGATATTCTACTTAATTTTAGCTATATAAAAACTTATTGATATAAAATATTTTTTTAGATATTTCAAAATGAAACAATTTCTATCCTTTTAAGGTTATTTTCTTGTGATAAATATTGCTTAAAATTTTTTCCTGATGAGAAATAAAAATATAAGTTATATCATAATGCTTTTGAAAATATTTAAGATAGTTTAAAATTTGATAAGCTGTTGGCATATCTAAAGCTACAGTAACCTCATCAAGTATTAATAATTTTGGCTTTAAAATCAAAGCCCTAATTAACCCTAATCTTTGACATTGACCGCCACTAAGCTTTGAAGGTTTTAAATTTAAAATATCCTTTTGTAAGTCAAAAATTTCAAATAATTGAAAAATTTCATCTAAATTTGGTTTAAGATTAAAATTTTCATATACATCAAATATAAGTCTCTTAGCATTTTTATAAGGATTAAGTGCAAGTTTTTGATCTTGAAAAAGATATTGAATTTTCTTACGAATTTTTCTTTGTTCTTTAAAAGATAAATTTAAAATATTTTTCTTTTCAAAAATTATTGTGCCTTCATTTGCACACTCAATCATACAAAGAATTCTAGCTAAGGTGCTTTTGCCACTTCCACTTTCACCAGATAATAACAAATTTTCACCTTGGCATAAACTAAAATTCACATTTTTAAAGATGAAATTTTCCTCTTCTTTTAGATACCAATGTTTTTTAATTTTATAACTTTTACTTAGATTTTCAACCTTTAAAAGCATTTATTCTCAATATCTAATATTTTTTTAATATATTTGTTTTTTGAAGAATTTAACAATTCTTCCATAGAACACTGATAAACTATATTACTTTCTTCAAAAACTAAAACCTCATCACATAATTGTCTAATTAAATTTAAATTATGACTAACATAAATAATATTTGTAAATTTTGTTTTTAATTTTTTAAAAATATCAATAATCTTGTTTTCATTGTGCATATCAAGCGAGCTAGTTATCTCATCACATAATAAATATTGTGATCTACACAACAAAGCTAAAGCTATCTGAACACGCCTTGCCATACCTCCACTTAATTGATAAATAAAAGAATGCCACAAAAAATCGTGATTTTTAAGCCCTAAACACTCAAAAAAATAAAATGCTTTTTCTTTAATCTGCTTTGTGTTTAAATTAGTATGTGTTTTTATAACTATATTAAAGTAACTTCCAATATCTACAAAAGGATAAAAACTTCCATAAACATCTTGAAAAAGTAGATTGGCTTTAGCTCTTAAATAATTTAACTCCTTATTGTTTAATTTTAAAACTTCACTATCATCAAATCTTATAGTTTTAGCACGCAAAGTATAATTTTTATCAAAAAGTCTAATCAAACTTTTTAACAACAAACTTTTACCTACTCCACTTTTACCTATAATTGCTAGAGATTTTTTACTTTCAAGTTTAAAATTTATATCTTGCAATAAAAGTTTTTGTTTAAAACTCAAATTTAAATTCTCCACACATATCATATCTTAATATCCTCTTGTATATCATTAGCTAAAGCAAGTAAGGGCAAAATCAATAAAAGTATAAATACTACTGGAAAAATTATCATCCACCAAAATCCTAAAAACACAGCTTTGCTAACATCATTTAACATATTACCTAAACTAGGAGTAGAAAGCTCAACCCCTAAACCAAAAAAACTTAGTGTAGCTTCTGCTGTGATAGAATGAGCTATATGTAAAATAAAAAGCACAAAAAGCAAATTTAAACACGCTGGCAAAAGCTCATTAAATAAAGCTTTTAATCTAGTGCTACCTAAGACAATAGCATTTTGATAAAATTCTAATTTTTGAAATTTATTTAATTGATTATCAACTACTTTAGCAGCAAAAGCAAAATGTCCTAAAGCTATAATAAAAATCATACTCCACAAAGATCCTACTAAAAAACTTTGAAAAAACATTATCACAAGTAAAGATGGCAAAGCTAAAAGCATATCAAGCAATCTTGAAAAAAAAACATAAGCAAAAAATCTTGATATAAAAACATAAATTAGGGCAAAAATAATGCTTAAAAATGCTGCACTTACCCCTACAAATAAAGATACACGTAAAGCATATAAAATTCTTGAAAAAATGTCTCTTCCTAAAATATCTGTCCCAAAAATATAAGTTAGATTTGGAGGTATTTTTGCTGTATTAAGATCAATTAAGATTGGATCGTGCGTGCTTAAAAATGGAGCAAAAAGTGCTAAAAATATACTCAAAATAATAAAAAAAATATAAATTTTACGCACTAACAAACCTCGGATTTAACATTTTGCAAATTATTTCCACAAGTAAATTTACGCAAACAACAGCTAATACACTAAAGCACACTATAGCTAAAACTACAGGATAGTCCTTAAACAAAATACTTTTAATAACTAAATTTCCAATCCCATCATAAGAAAATACACTCTCAACAACATAAGTGCTCATTAAAAAACCCACAAAAGAAGCTCCAAAATATGCTAATATAGCACCTAAAGAATCTTTTAATACAAAGTGAAAATATACTCTTTTTTTACTAAGCCCTCTAGCAAAAGCAGCTTCTATAAAATTTTGATTTAAACTATCAATCAAAGTAGTTCTTACAAAACGCACAAAGATAGCTAAGTGTGAAAGAACTAAAGCACTAACTGGCAAACACAAATGCCATAAACGATTTAAAATATCATCTTCATATCCAATATCAGCTATAGCAGAACTTGGAAAAATCTTAAAAAATACACAAAAAACTAATATCAAAAGTAAAGATAAAGAAAAGGTAGGCAGAGCAAAAAAACTCATTGTAAAAAAAGTAATACAATCATCTAAAAGACTACCTTTATACATCACGCATAAAATTGCTAAAAATATAGAAATAAAAAACAAAATTCCAAAAGATAACACCCCAAGTATCAAGGTATAAGAAAGTTTTTCTTTTAAAATTTCACTTACCTTTTCACCATTTATTAAAGAATATGAAAAATTTCCATTTAAAGCCTTTAAAACCCAATTTTTATACTGATACAACAAAGGTTTATCTAAATTTAAATTTCTCTCTATTTCTTCTTTTACTTTTAAACTAGTCCCTTGAGGCACACTAGCAAAAACAACACTTCCTTTTGCATAATAAATCATCGCAAAGCAAATAAAACTTGAAAAAAAAAGTAAAAAAAACGCCCACAAAAGGCGTTTAAAAATCAATTTTAACACTTAATTTTTATTCCACTCATATGCATTCCATGCAAAACCCACTCCATGATGTCCTAAAATATGAGGCTTAATACCTTCAATATTTTTAGCAAAAACCAAAGGATAATCAATATAAGCTATAAATAAAAATGCAGGGTCATCATATAAAGCTTGTATAAAATCTTTATAATATTTTTTTCTTTCTTCAAAATCTAGTGATTTTCTAGCAAGTTTTAAAGATTCATCTACTTTAAAATTTTTATAATGTCCAAAATTCCAACCACTTGAATTTAAAGTAGAATCTTGAGAACTTGCAAAAACTCTAAAAGTATGAAAATCAGGATCATAAGGGCTACCCCAACCTATCAAAAAACTATCTACTTTAGTATAATCAAAACTCCCGCGTGGTTTAGCTACTGCTTTAGCCTTAATACCTAATTTTAAAAATTCACTTTGTAAGATATTTACTAAAGCTATCCTTAAAGGATCTTCGCTCATAGCGAACATTTTAAAGCTTAATTCTTTGCCATTTTTTTCTAAAATACCATTTTTATTTTTTATAAAACCTGCTTGTTTTAAAAGCTCATTAGCTTTTTTTATATCATATCCATAAACAGGAAATTCTTTAGGGTTAGCCCAAGAATTTTCTAAAGGGTGATTTGCCACTTTTCCAAAAGAATGTAAAAGTGATTTCACTATGATATCTTTATCTACAGCATAATTTAATGCTAAACGCACTTTTATATCTTTTAAAAATTCATTATCTAAATTAAACATTAAAGCACGATAATCAGCCGAAGGCTCCACAAGTACTTTAAAATTTTTATCATTTTGAAAATTTGATGCTAAAAAAAAATCAACTAATGCTACATCTATAGATCCATTTTTAAGCTCAATAGCACTTATGCTTGGATCTTTGATATTTTTAAGTATGAGTTTTGGTGTTTTAACCTTGCTTAAATAATATCTTTCATTTGCTTGTAAAATCATATATTGACCTTGCTTCCATTGTTTAAGCTTGTAAGGTCCTGTGCCTATTGGGTGTTGATTAAAATTAGTAGTGTTTAAATTCTCTTCTTTAAGTAGATGGTATGGTAAAACTCCTACGCTTAAAGCATCTAAGAAAGCAGGAAAAGGAGATGATAAAATGATATTAATATTATAATCATCAATGATTTTTATTTCTTTTACTGCATCAAAATTAACTTTTGAAGGAGAATTTAATTTCTTATCTTTTAGAGCATTAATACTAAATTCTACATCTTTAGCACTAAATTTAACTCCATCATGCCACAATACATCATCTCTTAAGCTAAATTCATACATAAGTCCATCTTTACTTACTTTCCAAGAAGTAGCTAAATCAGGAGCTAAACTCATATTTTCATCAAAACGAGTCAATCCAGAAAAAACTAATCCTATAGCCACATCATGATCTTCGCTAAAAAGTGGATTAATACGATCAGGTTCATTTTCTACAGCAATGACTATGGTATCTTTTGGAGTTACAGCAAAAAGATTTAACGCAAAAAAAAATATTAAAACCAATCTCAACATAAAACACCTTTCTTAAAAAATTCTATTTATTCTTTATGAATTTTAATAAAAAATAATATGAGCTTTTTGAGATCCATGAACACCAAAAACAGTTATTAATTCTATATCAGCAGTTCTTGAAGGACCAGCTATAAATAAAATATTACTAGGTAAAATTTCATTTTCACGTTTAACTAAATTTAAAGCCTCACTTATACTTTTTACTACATTTTCTTTTTTAAGTAAAATCACGCAAAGCATAGGAGCTAAAGAAAGCATTCTAGCTTGTTCTTTACTTGAAGTTACTAAAGCTACTCCATGAGAGCTCACTCCAGCTCTTGCATTTATTATAGAAAAATCGCTGTGAAAAACTTCTGCTCTTAAATTTTCTATTTCTTTATCAAAACAAACTTTTTTATCAGCTCGTATTTTATTAATATCTATAGGTAAGCCATTTGGATATATCATACTTTTATAATCATAGCTAGCCACTATTTGATTTATTTTTTCTTCCAAATTTTCCCTAGTGCTTTCTTCTACTATGTATTTATTATCACTCATTTTTTGTTTTAATTCAGCTAACATATCATCACTTGTTTTTATGTGCTCGATAGGATCTACGCTTGTTACTTTATCAAAATTTATTTTTGTATTTTTTATCCTAGCTAAGATTTCTTCTTTGCTTTTTGATGATATTTCATCTATCTTATTCACAGCTTACTCCTTGTATTTTTTCAAGTTCCTCATAAATATCATACTTAACTTGCGGTAAATTTCTATAAACACTCCATTTTTTAATCAAAGGTAAGGATTTTTTACCTTTTTGTAAAAGCCAATTAAATTTATGTAAATTAGATATAGTTAAATTCCAAATCTTTGGTGAGGTAGCTATTTTTTCAAAAGCTTTAAAAGCTATAGCCTCGGTTTTATTAGGATTTATATCTCCAAAACTTCCTTGGCCTATTTTTGCTGCTCTTAATTTTCTTATAAGATCTGCCAATGGTATTTTTACAGGACAAACCTCGGAACATCTACCACATAAAGAACAAAAACTTAGTATATCTCCATTTTCTTTCATACCAAAAAGATTAGGACTTATAACTTCACCTATAGGACCTGGATAAACACTTTGATAAGTATGACCGCCTATTTTGTCATAAACAGGGCAAAAATTCATACAGGCTCCACATCTTATACATCTTAAAGCCTCATAATAATCTTTATCATTTAGCATTTTACTTCTATTGTGATCAAAAAGTATTATATGCACTTCTTTAGGACCATCTAGCTCACCTTCTTTTCTAGGAGAGCTTATAATATTGTTATAAGTAGGTATAAATTGACCTGTAGCTGATGGAGTAAGTAAAGATACCATAGTAGCTGCATCTTCAAAACTTTCCATAACTTTTTCTATACCACAAAGTGCTACATGTATATCACAGGCAGTTGTGCACATTCTACCATTACCTTCATTTTCTATAAGCCAAAAAGCACCCTCTTTTGACATAGCAAAATTAACGCCACTAAGCCCCATCTTAAGACCTTCAAATTCACTTCTTAAATGTTTTCTAGCTATAGCGTTTAATTTTTCTGGCTCATTTTCTAAATTTGCTCCCAACTTTTCCTTAAAAATTTTACCAACTTCATAACGATTTTTGTGTATAGCAGGAACTACAATATGCACTGGTGTTTCATTATTTAATTGAAGTATAAGCTCACCAAGATCTGTTTCTATAGCTTTAACACCTTTTGCTTCTAAATAGTGATTTAAACCTATTTCTTCACTAGCCATAGATTTGCCTTTTAAAATCTTACTTATTTTTTTTTCAATCATAAGATTATAAATTATCTCGCAAGCATTTATATCAGAATTAGCCCAATGGACTTTTATACCATTTTTACTAGCATTTTTTTCAAATTCTAACAATCTATCATACAAACTAGAAAGAGCACTATTTTTAGCTTGTTTAGCCTTAAATCTTAAACCCTGCCAATCATTAAATTTTTCATCTATAACCCTCAAGCGATTTTTTTGTAAAGTATGCATAGCTGATTTTAGATTCTCTCTCATTTGTGTATCGTGAATTTTTATATCTACTATTTCTTCATGTGCGACTTTCATATTGAAACTCCTTCAAGGCGTTTATTTAAAAAATCATATAAATGTAAGGCTTTTATATCAAGACCCATTTTATTCATAGCACCTGATATATTCATTAAACAACCACCATCTGAACTTAAAATATATTTTGCACCGCTATTTTGTATATCTTTTATTTTTTCCATAACCATAGCATTAGAAATTTGAGGTTCTTTTACAGAAAAAGTTCCACCAAAACCACAACATTCTTGCTCATATTCTAAAGATACTAGCTCAACATTTTTTAGTCTTTTGATTAAATTTTTACTAGAATCTATACATTTTTGAATTCTTAAAGCATGACAATTAGAATGCCAAGTAACTTTTAATGGATCACCCTTATCTTCATACTCTACTTTTAAAACATTATCTAAGTATTGGCTAAGATCAATAACTCTTGAACTAAACTCTTGAACTAAAGCATAATTTTCATCATCTTTAAAAAGATCTAAATAATCATGACTCATCATACCAGCACAAGATCCACTTGGCACAACTATAGGATAATCTTTATCAAATAACCTTATATTATGCAAAGCTATATTTTTACTTTCTGCAAAATATCCTGAATTAAAAGAGGGTTGAGAACAACAAGTTTGTTGTTTTTTAAAAATCACCTCAACCCCTTCTCTTCTCAAAAGTTTAACAGCATTTAATACACTCTCTTGCATAATAGCACTACCCAAACAAGTAGCAAACAAATAAACCTTTTTCATTTTTAGCCTTATTTTAAAATTATAGCATCAGGAATTATACCACTTAAGAAAAAAGCTATAATAAAAGTCCAGCTTCCTATTAAAATTACAAAAGCTATAGAATATTTTAAAGTAAATCTAAATAATTCTGATTCTCTTCCTACAAGTCCAACTGCTGCACAAGCTACTGCTATGCTTTGAGGTGATATCATCTTACCTACAACGCCTCCAACTGAATTTGCAGCCAAAAATAAAGCTTCTGAGATACCTAATTTTTGCGCACTTACTTGCTGTAAAGTTCCAAAAAGTAAATTTGAACTAGTATCTGAACCAGTTAAAAATACCCCTATCCACCCTATAATAGGTGAGAAAAATGCAAATGCATCACCAGTATTTGAAAAAGCTAGTCCCAAAGTAGTACTCATACCGCTATTTTTTGCTATAAAAGCAAAAGCTACAACTAAACCTATCGTAAAACAAGGAATAGCCATATCTTTTAAAGTTTCCCAAAAACACTCACTTGCATCACTAACTTTGATTTTTAATATAAAAATACTCAACAAAGCAGCTATTAAAATAGCTGTTCCAGCTTGAGCTACTAAAGATATATTGTGATATGGTATGATAGTTTTTATTTTGCTAGCATCTGATATATCAGGACTTATTATAGAACCTAATGCACTATCAAATTGAATACTAAATTGTAAAAAATTTAAAATTCCATCTTTCGCAAATAAAGCCTTAAACCAAGGTTGAGTCCATATGATAATACAAATAATCAAAAGTATAAATGGCATCCAAGCTAAAACTACCCTTTTAAGCTCCAACTTTTGTATGTTTTCAAAGTCTTTAACATCATCTAATCTAAAAATATTACTTGGTCTCCAAAATTTTAAAAATATAGTGGTAGCAAATAAAGAAACTATAGCCGAAATAATATCTGGTAATTCTGCCCCTAAATAATTTGAGCTTAAAAATTGTGTAATAGTAAAAGATATAGTTGCTACAAAAATAGCTGGAAAAGTTTCTCTAATACCTTTTACACCATCCATTAAAAAAACTATGAAAAAAGGTATTGTTAAACTAAGTGGCACAAGCATTCTACCAACCATAGCTGAAACACTATGCTGTTCTATACCTACTAAATTACTCATAGCTATAATAGGAATTCCAACCGCACCAAAAGCTACAGGAGCAGTATTTGCTATCAAACAAAGTCCAGCAGCATATAGAGGTTGCAAACCAAGACCAACTAATAAAGCAGCAGTGATGGCAACAGGACCACCAAAACCTATAGCACCTTCTAAAAATGAACCAAAACAAAATCCTATCAAAATCACTTGAATTCTATGATCAGGAGTTATACTCATAACACTTTGTTTGATAACTTCAAAAGACCCTGATTTAACAGAGAGTTTGTATAAGAATATAGCCGCTATAATAATCCAAGCTATAGGCCAAATTCCATTAGCAAATCCTTGTATAAAGCTTGCTCCTAATAAAGACAAAGGCATATCATAAGCAAATAAAGCCACTAATGCTGATAAAATAAGAGTAAAAAATGCTGCTTGATATCCTTTGAGCTTAAAAAACACAAGCGAGATTAAAAAACATAATATAGGTAAAAATGCAATCAAAGCACTAAAGACTATATTATTAAATGGGTCATAAATTTGTTGCCACATATTTTTCCTTTCAGTTTCAAATTACTAATTTATAATAACAAATATTAATTCTATTAACACCTTAATTAATAAAAAACTTTCGTAATTATAAGTATATTTGTTAATTTATTTCACATTTTGACTTTAAATATAAATTATTATTAGTAAATTAGATAAGAACTTTACATTTTTCAAAAATCTACTCACCATAAGCTTTAGTAAAAATTTCATTTTTATCATCAAATAAAAGTTGCAAATATCTTTCGTATTGTTTTAGTATATCTACAATAATTTCTTGTTCATTTAGATATTCTATATTATAGCCATTACGCGAATCTGCAAAAAAAGTTTGAGGTTCAAAAATAAATTCTTTAGAATAAGTAGGTATAAATTTATCATCAATAATACTCTGGCTTGTATGCTTTCTTACAATTTTCACTCCATAAATAAAATCTTTTGCAAGTTCTTTTTTAATAACTAATTTAATACTAAATTTTTCTTGAATAATTTGTGATTTTAAACCATAACTTTCAAGGCTTTTGCTAAGCTCACTCATAGCACTTTTTACTTTAATATCTAAAAAATCTTGTATATCTTTTTCTTTACTTTGCTTTAAAATTCCTGCTAATCTTTCTTGCCAAAATTCACCTGAAAAATATACACTGCTTTGACTAAGTTTAGTCAAAGAATAATTTACATCTACAATTAAACCTTTAAGCAAAGAAAAACACATCAAACAAAGCAAAAATGCAAAAGGTAAAGCTACTATCATTGTAATACTTAAAATAGCTCCTAATCCGCCTAAATACAACAAAGAAGTAGCTAAAAATGTCAATACAAAACCCCAAAGAATATTTTGCCATTTATG
Source organism: Campylobacter sp. (assembly GCF_020024835.1). Taxonomy (GTDB): domain Bacteria; phylum Campylobacterota; class Campylobacteria; order Campylobacterales; family Campylobacteraceae; genus Campylobacter_D. The sequence continues at coordinate 55,767 of NZ_JAHHTD010000006.1, forward strand.
TGGCTTATGCATACCAGCACTTCCTAAGGAATTTAATACAAAAATACCACTATCTGCAGAAGTTATAAAAAATAAAGAAAGCACTATAAGAGCCAATAAAGAACTCCAATAAGCAAAAGAAAAATTGTCTAAAAAATAAAAAAGCAAACTCTCTGGTGTTGAAGTAAAAGGACTTAAAATATCATTAAAATTTAAAGCACTATTGCCAAATATACTAAACCAAAGTATATTAAAACTAGTAGGCACTACAAGCACTCCAAAGATAAATTCTCTTATAGTTCTACCGCGTGAAATTTTAGCTATAAAAAATCCCACAAAAGGCGACCAGCTAAGCCACCAAGCCCAATAATATATAGTCCAATTATTAAACCACTCTATATGTTCTTTTTCATAATAATAAGTCTTAAAACTAAGTTGTATAATATTTTGTAAATAATTACCTATATTAGAACTAAATTGTGAAAGAATTTCAATAGTATTACTAGAAAAAAGTATAAAAAACATCAAGCACGTAGCAAGGACTAAATTTATTTCACTTAAAAGCTTTAACCCTTTAGTCAAACCACTAATAGATGAAATCGTAGCTAAAGAAATAATAGTAATTATAATCACACTTTGTTCTAAAAAACTTTGCTCACTTAAAATACCTAAATTTAAAAAGCCAGCATTTAATTGCGAAGCACTATAACCAAGTGTAGTGCTAATACCAAAAACAGTTACAATTAAAGCTAAAATATCAACTAAATCACCCCAAAAACCATAAATTTTATCCTTTAAAAGTGGGTAAAAAGCACTACGCAAACTAAGAGGCATTTTGTATCTAAAACCAAAATATGCCATAGCTAAAGCACATACTCCATAAATAGCCCAAGGATGAATTCCCCAATGAAATATAGTATATAACATAGCTTCATTATCACTTGCTTGTAAAACTTTTTTATGAATAAGTGGCTCAGCTACACCAAAATACATAAGTCCTACGCCCATACCAGTAGCAAAAAGCATAGCAAGCCAAGAAGTAAATTTAAAATGAGGGGTTTCATCATCATCGCCTAATCTAATATCACCAAATTTAGATAAAGCAAGAATAATCATAAAGCATACAAAAAAACTCACACTAAGTATATAAAACCATGAAAAATTTTGAAAAATTTCATTTTTAATATGATTAATAAAATCATTTGTAATCTTAGGAAAAAAAATACAACTAAAGCTCAAAATCGCTATAGCAGCAATACTTGGTAAGAATACTGCTTTTTTAAAACTTGTCTTAAACATAACACTCCTTTTTTTGTAGTTTTTGATTATATCAAAAACTTAATACATATAAATAAATTATATATTAAATTTAAATATTAACTAATAATTTAATTCTAAAATAAAACAAAATTTTAGTAAAACTAAATAAATATCATAATAATAAAATATTACATTACTTATTACTTAAAATATTGTTATTTAAGTATTATTTTATTTATAAATTATAAAATATTTATCAATTTAAAAGTTAGGAGGATAAATGAAGAAAAAATTGATGGTATGTTTAGCACTTGTTTCTTTTGCTTGTGCTAAGGGTGAGTTTTTTACAAGTGAAGTTACTTCTCTTTACTCAAGTAAAAACGATACAAAAGCTATTGGTAGATTGTTGCCTACAAATCCTTTTGAAGTATTAAAAACTGAAGGAGATAAGGTTTTAGTTGAAATTACAGGTTATGTTAATCCTGCATCACCTTCTGTGCTTTATTACAATGATAGTCAAAGAATCATAGTAGCGGCTTTTTCTAAAAATACAAAACTTAATTTTAAAACTTACACAAAAAGTAAAAATGGTAAATGGGATAAAGCCACTATAGAGGTTTGGGCTGATAAAAAAGACTTTGCAAAAAGCAATAAAGAAATGTTTGCAAAAGCTAAAGAACTCTATATGAACAATTGTGGAATTTGCCACAGCGTGCATAAAGAAAATGAATTTACTGCTAATGGTTGGCCTGCAACATTTAGATCAATGGTTGATAGAACAGGAATTGATAAAAAAGATCACTGGCTAGTAATACAATATTTGCAAAAAAATGCAAAAGATTTTAAGGAGGCAAAATAAAATGGGATTAGATAGAAGAAAATTTTTAAAATTTGGAGCTGGTTTAAGTATATTACCTTTAATTCCTAGTTTAGCTATGGGTAAAAACATAAAAGCTTCTAATATTAACTCAGGATTAGTAAAAAATGGAACAATAATCACTGCAGCACACTGGGGCATTTTAAAACTTACAATCAAAGATGGTATGGTTGTAAAAAGTGAGCCATGGGAAAAAACTACAAAAATAGACAACCCTTTACAACACTACACTCCTGATATGATTTATAAATCACGTGTAAAATATCCTTATGTAAGAAAAAGCTATTTAGCAAATCCAGATAATCCAAAACCAGAACTTAGAGGAAAAGAAGAATTTATTCGTGTAAGCTATGATGAAGCTATTAAGTTAATTGCAAAAGAGCTTAAAAAAACAAGAGACAAAAAAGGCACTCAAGCAATTTTTGGTGGTAGTTATGGTTGGAAATCTAGTGGTAATATGCAAAATTGTAGGATTTTATTACATAGATTTTTGAATATAACAGGTGGTTTTATAGGCACTACTGGAGATTACTCAACTGGAGCTTCTCAAGTAATTATGCCTTATGTTGTAGGGTCTATTGAAGTGTATGAGCAGCAAACATCTTGGGAAAATATTTTAGAAAATTCTAAAATTGTAGTTATTTGGGGTGCTAATCCTATAGCTACTTTAAGAATTGCATGGACTTCAAATGATCAAAGAGGTTTAGAATACTTTGAAAAATTAAAAAATAGCAAAATTAAAGTTATCTGCATTGATCCTATCAAAACTGAAACAGCTAAATTTTTAAATGCACAATGGATTGCACCAAAACCAAATACTGATGTTGCAATGATGTTAGGTATGGCTAGTCACTTAATTGAAACAAATAAAGTAAATTATGAATTTTTAGATACTTATACAAGTGGTTTTGATAAATTTAAAGCTTATTTAGATGGTAAAAGTGATGGTGTAAAAAAAGATATTAAATGGGCTAGTAAAATTTGTGGAATTAATGAAAAAATTATCAAATCTTTAGCTGAAAGTTTCTATGATAATCCTACTATGATTATGAGTGGTTGGGGTATGCAAAGAGCTCATCATGGAGAACAACCGCACTGGATGCTAATTACTCTAGCTTCAATGCTTGGACAAATTGGCACTAAAGGTGGTGGATTTGGTTTATCTTATCACTATAGTAATGGTGGCGTTCCAACGTGCAAAGGTGGAGTAATTGGAGGTATTACAGCTGGTGCTGTTGGAATCTGGGAAAATGGTAAATTTAAAGGACTTCCTAAAACTGGAGCATCTCAAAGTGGTGCTGAATGGTTACAAAATACTGCAAGTTACTCATTTCCAGTAGCTAGAATAGCAGATGCTTTGCTAAATCCTGGCAAAACTATAAATAATAACGGATCTAAGATTACCTATCCTGATATAGACTTTATTTATTGGACAGGCGGAAATCCCCTTGTGCATCATCAAGATACAAATACAAATGTGAAAGCTTGGCAAAAACCAAGAACTATAGTTGTTAATGAAATTTATTGGACTCCAACTGCTAAAATGGCAGATATTATAATGCCTACTACAAGTTCATATGAAAGAGATGATATCACTATGACTGGAGATTATTCTAATATGAATATTGCTCCAATGAAGCAAGCGGTATTGCCTATAGGCGAAAGTAAAGATGATTATGAAATTTTTTCAGATATTTGTAAAGTATATGGAGATGATGTGTTTAATGCCTACACTGAAAATGGTAAAAAAGCTAAAGATTTTATCAAAGAATATTATGATAGTGCATTAAAACAAACTCTAGCTTATGGAGATGTGTTTGAAACTACTATGCCAAGTTTTGAAGAATTTTGGGCTAAAAACGAGCCAATCACTTTCTCTCCTACTACAGAAAGTATGAATTGGGTTAGATTTTCAGATTTTATAGAAGATCCTATATTAAATGCTTTAGGAACAGAATCAGGCTTGATTGAAATTTATTCAAATACTATCGAAAAATACAATTATAAAGATTGTAAAGCACACCCAACTTGGATGGAGCCAATCGAATGGCTAGGAAACGCTACCAAAGAAGCACCTTTTCATCTTTTAACCAACCACCCAACCGATAGATTACACTCTCAATTATGCCATACATCATTACGCGACAAATACGCAGTAAAAGGAAGAGAGCCTATTTTAATAAATCCTATCAACGCTAAAAAGCTAGGTATTAAAAATGGAGATGTTGTAAGAGTATTTAACAAAAGAGGTCAAACTCTAGCAGGTGCTGTGGTAACTAAAGATATTATGCCAAATGTTGTCAGACTTTGCGAAGGCGGTTGGTATGATCCAGATGAAAATGGTATGTGTAAATATGGAAACGTTAATATTTTAACTATCGATATGCCTACTTCTGAACTTGCAAATGGAAATATCTCACATACAGGCTTGGTAAATATAGAAAAATACAATGAAATATTACCTGAAGTAACAGCATTTACAGCACCTAAAGGAGCTGAATAACCCAAAAATTTTCCTTAGAATTTTCTAAGGAAAATTTAATATATTTTTAAATACTTTTTATAATGCAATAAATATTACATCTAATTTCCATATTTATATAATAATCATACTAACAATTTTTATTTTTTTAAAA
>NZ_JAHHTD010000060.1 GCF_020024835.1 Campylobacter sp.
ATATTCTACTGCTTTAAAATTATCTTTTTTAACACCAGTTCCACTTACATACATAATCCCAAGATTAGCACAAGCTCTACCACTATCTAAATCACAAGCTTTTTGATAAAATTTTACTGCTTTTAAATTATCTTTTTTAAAACCTTTTCCATTTTCATACATATAGCCAAGCACGACACAACCCGCTCCATCATCTAAATCACAAGCTTTTTTAAAAAATTCTACTGCTTTTAAATTATCTTTTTTAAAACCATATCCATTTGCATACATAATGCCAATATTATAACAACCTCTACCATTATCTAGCTCACAAGCTTTTTGATAAAATTCCATTGCTTTAAAATTATCTTTTTTGACACCTTTTCCATTTCTATACATATATCCAAGATCAGAACAACCATCTCCATCATCTAAATTACAAGCTTTTTCAAAATATTCTACTGCTTTAAAATTATCTTTTTTAACACCAGTTCCACTTACATACATATAACCAAAATTAGCACAAGCTCTACCATCATCTAACTCACAAGCTTTTTGATAAAATTCCATTGCTTTGGAAATATCTTTTTTAATACCATATCCATTTTCATACATAATTCCAAGATGAAAGCAACCATCTCCATTATCTAAATTACAAGCTTTTTTAAAAAATTCTACTGCTTTGAAATTATCTTTTTTAACACTATATCCATTTTCATACATAAGGCCAAGCACGACACAACCAACTCCCTCATCTAAATCACAAACTTTTTGAAAATATTCTAAAGCCGTTGGATAATCACCTCTATCATAGGCTTCAAATCCTTTTGCAATCAAATTCTCTTGTGAGTATGCAAAATTTAAAAATAAAATCGCTAAAACAATTAATATTTTTTTCACTATTTCTCCTTTGAAGCTTAAAAATAAAAGGAATGATTATACAAATATTTTTTAAATAATACTTTTGATTAAAAATTGTAGTATCATTGAAATAAAAAATCAAAGAAATAAAAATGAATTTAAAAGAATTAGACTTAAAACACATTTGGCACCCTTGCACGCAAATGAGTGATCATAAATTTTTACCTTTAATACCTATAAAAAGAGCTAAAGGTGTATATTTGTATGATTTTGATGAAAAAGCTTATATAGACTGCATTAGCTCTTGGTGGGTAAATATTTTTGGGCATTGTAATGATTATATAAATGAAAAAATCAAAGATCAGCTACAAAATTTAGAGCATATCTTGCTTGCAGGCTTTTCTCACGAGCCTATCATCAAACTTTCTAAGAGGCTTTGTGATTTTTTACCTTTTGATAAATGCTTTTTTGCAGATAATGGCTCAAGTGCTATTGAAGTAGCTTTAAAAATGAGTTTTCAATACCACTTAAATCAAGGTATCAAAAAAAATAAATTTTTAACTCTTAGTAATTCTTATCATGGCGAAACCTTAGGGGCCTTAAGCTTAGGAGATTTAGGGCTTTATAAAAAAATATATGAACCCTTACTTTTAAAAAATATCACAACCCCAGTGCCTATGAGTAAAGACTATACAAAAGAACTTGAAATTTTAGAAAATATTTTAAAAACACAAAGTGAAGAAATTTCAGCTTTTATACTTGAACCATTAATTCAATGTGCAGGCAATATGCATATGTATGAGTTAGGATATTTAAATGAAGCTATAAAACTAGCAAAAAAATACAATATACAAATAATATTTGATGAAATAGCCACAGGTTTTGGACGCACAGGAGAGATGTTTGCACTTAATTATTGCTCGCAAGAGATTGATTTTATATGTCTTTCAAAAGGTATCACAGGTGGGTATTTACCACTTTCTGTAGTGCTTTGTAAAAATGAAATTTATGATAAATTTTATGATACTTATGAAAGTCAAAAAGCTTTTTTACACTCTCATTCTTACACGGGCAATGCTTTAGCCTGCGTGGCAGCTAATGCAACTTTAGATATTTTTGAAAATGAAAATATCATAGCAAAAAATAAAATCAAAAGCATTTTTATAAAAAAAGAATGGGAAAATTTAAAAGAATTTGACTTTTTAGGCAATTTTAGAACTTGCGGTATGGTGAGTGCTTTTGATATACAAAGAAGTAAATACAAAAGAGTTGGCATTGAGGTGTTTCAAAGAGCATTAAAAAAAGGTTTGCTTTTAAGACCACTTGGTAATACTATTTATTTTATGCCACCTTATGTAATAAATGAAGATGAAATTTCTTATGTAGTTAAATCTTTAAAAGAAATTTTTAATGAGTTTTGAAAGTTTTTCACACACTTTATCATCAAATTCTATGATAGGAATTTGAGTGTATTTGCTTATAAAATTTTTACTAAAATCATCATCACTTTTTAAAACTAAAGCAAGGATTTTTATATCTCTTTGTTTTAGAGCTTCTATACTTAAAAGTGTATGATTTATACTTCCTAAATAATCTTTTGCTACTAAAATCGTAGGATATTTAAATGTGCTCATATAATCAATCATAGTTTTTTCATCATCAATAGGCGAAAAAATCCCACCAGCAAGCTCTATGATAAGTCTATCACTTTGTGGCAAGCTTATATCAAAAGCTTTATAGTGAATATTTTCCAATATCTTTGCTTTATGCGGTGAAACAGGAGTTTGTAAAAAAATACCCTCTTTAAAAATCTTAGTTTTTGGGCTAAATTTAGCTATAATATCGCTATCTTTTAGACTTCCAGCTTGGATAAGCTTAAAATAATCAAATCCCAATTCTTTGCAAATTCTAGCACTAAGATAAGTCTTACCAACATCTGTATTAATACCACTAATATAAATTTTCATATTTTATTCTTAAGAAAGTATTTTTAAGCCTATTGTGCAAGCAATGATTAAAATAATTAAAAAAAGTTTTATAAAACTTTTACTTTCTTTATAAAAAAGAACTCCAATTATCACTCCACCAGCAGTACCAACTCCAGTCCATATAGAATATGCCACACTCATAGCGATACTTTGCATACTAATACTTAAAAATCCAAAAGAAAATGCAAAGCTAACTGCTAAAGCTAATAAATATAATTTATTTTGAGTTCTAACTAATTCTTTCATAATAACTACACCAAGCACTTCAAAACACGCTGCAAGATGAAGAAAAAACCATTCCATATTAGCTTTCTTTACTTGTAAATTTGAGTCCTACCACGCTTAAAAGCAAAATAGTAATCAAAATAAGTTTTATAATGGATATAGGCTCGTTAAAAATCAACATTTCATTTAATACCACGCCCGCGGTTCCAATACCAACAAAAACACTATAAACAATACTAACTTCCAATACCTCACAAGCTTTTAGCATACATGCAAATGAAATACAAACACCTACCATAGTAAATATATAATGCCAAATTTCGCTAGAATGCTTCAAACCACTTACCCAAAAACACTCCACAACTCCACCTAAAACTACCATAAACCAAGCAAAATTTGTGCTCACTTTTTTAAACATACATATCCTTAAAATCAAAAGTGCAAATTATATCAAATTTATTTTTTTTAATTTTAAGTAATTTTATATCTTAAATCATAAATTTTAAGGTGCCATAAACCTAGTATAAAATACACATTTTAATAAAACTACCTTGTAAAATATAATTTAATTAAATCATACTTTATAAATAGCTTATCTTAATACATTTTGCAACTAACGCAATTTATTTTTTTTTGAACCTCGTAGCTTAAAAATCTTTGAGGCACTAGTTTCAAAAAAAACCTCATCTATAATCTCATTAGCATTTTTTCTAGCCCAATTTTCATCAAATTTTTTTCCGTGCTCATTTGCTGAAGTAGAATAAAGCCAGTCATATTGCTTTAAAAAATTTTCGTGATGACAATCTTTAATAACCCTTATAGCTTTTTTATTTGCATATAAAAAAGTAGTTTTTTTTGATTTTCTTACTAAATTTTTAAATTTACTTGGAATTCTCGTAAGTTTTTTAAGCTCATAAAATTTAGTAGTTGCAATAAGACAAGGTTTATTTAATCGTCTTTTTTTTAGTTTATTAAGTGCTTTTAAGTCTTTACTTAAAAATCCAGCAGTTGTGTCAGTTTGAGCTAGGTAGATCATCATTTAAAATGTAATTTAAAATTTGTAAAACATCATATTTATGGTTTTTACTCAAAATTCCAAATATTTTTAACATATCTAAAAAAATATAAATATTGTTTTTATTTATTTCTAAATATCCTTTTTCTTTGCTTTTAATTAATCTGTTTAAAAAATTTCTTTCTCCGTAGGCATCTTTAAGTATATAAACAGGAAAACAAAAATAAAGCATACCTTGAATTCCAATAGCTCTTTGTTTTTCTTTTATTATAATTTCACTTATAAAATTACTACATTGATATTGGTGTACTAATAACGGATAAGAAACATAAGATTCTAAAAAATTAACTTTTGCTATTGTCGTTGGCATAAAATTTGCTCTATTGATTCTCATCTTATTTTCTATAAAATCATCATTACTCTCCAAAAAATTTTTAATAGAATTTAATTCATTTTTTGAAATAATATTATTCTTAAAAAAACTTAAGATAATTTCACTTAATTCATAAATTTTTTTCTTTTTTCCATTTGCTCCAATGAAATTTCCATTTTCTGTTGTTATTTCATCATATCCTATCTGCCATTCTATATAATGATTAATATCAATTTTCACCTTTGTTGGAGCAATTGGAAGTCCATAATTCTTAAATGTATCTCTTTGTTTTATTCTGATTTTTCCAGCAACAGATGTTAATGGAATTTCATAATCTATTTTGAAATTTGTCATAATTCTCCTTTTTAATCTAAAATTAAACAAAGTATAAAAATAATTTTTGATTTTGTTTTCATCATATTTTTTTTTATAAAAGAAATTTAAAAATTCATTTTCTATTTTTAAAAACTTTTCATTATCAATAAAAATTTCTAAATTGCCAAAATAATAAGGCAATAAATACGCATA
>NZ_JAHHTD010000061.1 GCF_020024835.1 Campylobacter sp.
ATTTTCCTCTGAATTTTCCTCTGAATTTTCCTCTGAATTTTCCTCTGAATTTTCATCCAAATTCAATTCTTTTAACAATTCATCATTATCAATATCTTTTTCAGTATATTCTTCATTATTTAACTCTAACAACTTTTCATCTATCTTATCATCAATATTTTCATCATTAATAACTTTACAAATATCTTCAGCCCCACTGAGTAATTCTATAAAATCAGTTGGTAAAAAAGGCTTAAATAAGCATTCTATTCCATCTTTTTTTTCTTGATTTCTTGGCAATAAATAAATTAATCTTTCGCATTTTGTTTTAAGATAATCAAGATCCACATCACTATCATGATCAACAAGGATAATATCATAATATGAAAGTTCATTTTCAATATTTGTAATCTCTTCAAAATCATAACCAAGTTTTTGCACACCTAAACTAATTAATTTAGATACTGCAACATTAGAATTAACAAGCAAAACTTTCATTTGCATCTCCTAAAAAAACTAAAAACGCTATATTCTAAAATATTTTTAATTATTTATTGCTTATATATTGAAAAATAATAATTCCATATGCTCAAAACTTTTCATTATTAAATTTTTAAAATATTGCATCATTATAAGCAAAATAGCTATTAAAACCGCAAAAGATAAAAATATTTTTATCGGATAACCAACAACTAATAAATTAAATTGAGGCATAGTTTTCATCAACATACCAAAAATAACATCTGATAATAAAGAAATGGCCAAAATAGGAAAAGCCATAGAAAAACCTAAGACAAATATATTTACCATAGATTTATTTAAATATAACATTAAATTCTCATGAGGAAAAAATCCACCTAAATTAATATATTCTAAAGAATTAGCTATAAAAAGTATAATTAAATGATGTCCATCAAAAACTAAAAAACAAAGTAAAGCCAACAAATTTAAAACTTGAGAAATGACAGGAGTATTAGCACCTGTGGTTGGATCCATAATACTAGCCATAGAAAATCCCATAGTGAAAGATACTTGCTCACCTGCCATTTGTAAAATAGCAAAAACCATTTGCAAAATCAATCCTGCAATCATTCCAAATAAAATTTCACTTAAAATAAAAAGTATAAAAAAACTATCTAAGATATTGTTTTCTAATTTTGCTAAAGGAAATAAAAACATTGTTAAAAACAAAGCTAAAGTAGTTTTAATAATCAAAGGAATGCTATTATGTGAAAAAAATGGAAAAAAAGCAATTAAGCCACTCATTCTTGCAAAAAGTAGCATAAAAATGATAACGTTTTGATCGCCAAGATACTTAACAAATTCCATAATTCCTCAAACAATAAACAAAATCACATTTTTTTGCTAATTCTTGATCGTGTGTTACAAATACCAAAATAGCTTCATTATTTTTTGCATAATCAATCAAAATTTCAATCACATTATATGCATTATTAAAATCTAAATTTCCTGTGGCTTCATCTGCAAAAATAACTTTAGGTTTTTTACTTAAAATTCTTGCAATACTAACTCTTTGTTGTTGCCCACCGCTTAGTTTAGTTATCTTTTGTTCCATCAAGTGAGCTATACCAAGTTTATATAAAAGCTCTTTATCAATTCTTTGCCCGCTTAAAATACTTGCAAGTTCTATATTTTCAAAAGCATAAAAACCCTTAAATAAATAATGAGTTTGAAAAATAATTCCAAATTCATTTCTACGAATATTTAATATTTCTTTATCTCCAAGATTGTATATATTTTTACTTTTATAATAAACATTTCCAATCTGTGGTTTTAACAAAGTAGAAAGTATATGCAAGAGGGTTGATTTGCCACACCCGCTAGTTCCTTGTATAGCAACGCAATCCTTTGCATACAATGATAAATTTAGGTTTTCAAAAAGCGGATAATCAAAACTATGTTTTAAATTTTCCGCTCTTAAAATTTCCATTATTAACTCATTTGTGCAGCAACTTCAGCAGCAAAATCTTCAGTCTTCTTTTCTAGACCCTCGCCAACCTCAAAACGAATAAAATCTATTATTTTAATACTTCCATTAAATTCTTTTTCTTTTTCAGCTATCACTTGTTCAATAGTTTTTTTATCATCCATCACATAAAATTGTCCCATTAGCGTAAGTCTGCTATCTAATTGAGAATTATCTGCAATAAAACTATTCATCTTTCCAGGAATAATGTTATCCCATATTTTTTCAGGCTTTCCTTGTGCTTTAAGCTCGGCTTTAATATTATCTTCTGCTTCTTTTAAAATATTTTCACTAAGCTGTTTTCTACTTGCAAACTTTGGAATTTTATGTTCAGGTTTATTAGGATCTTTTAATCTTCTCCTTTCCTCATTATCTTTTTCGAGCTCAGCAACCAAAGCTTTATACTCATTTTCTATAAATTCCATATCTAAATCTTCATAAGACAGATAACTAGGCTTCATAGCAGCTATATGCATACAAAGATGTTTTAAAAATTCACCACATTTTGACACTGTTGCTTCGCTATCACAAGCTGCTGCTATAATAACACCTACACGACCATTAGTATGAATATAGCCATTAACTACACCATTAGCACCAGCCTTAAGTGTTGCAAATCTTCTTACAACCAAATTTTCACCAATAGTTGCGATTTGATTTTTTAAATACTCTTCAAATTTAACTCCATTAATTTCACTTAAATAAAGTTCTTCTACATCTTGAATATTTTTAGTTTGAATATGACTTGTTGTATCTTTAACTAAAGCAATAAATTGTTCATTTTTAGCAACAAAATCTGTTTCAGAATTAATTTCACCTACAGTCGCGATCTTAAAATCATCACTTACTTTCACACTAATAAGACCTTCAGCTGCTAAGCGATCAGCTTTCTTTTCTGCTTTTCCCAGCCCTTTTTCTCTTAAAAGTTGAATAGCTTTTTCAAAATCTCCTTTTGTATCTTTTAAAGCATTTTTACAATCCATCATACCTGCGCCAGTATTTTCACGCAGCTGCTTAACCATTTGTGGAGTAATTTCAGTCATTATCCTCATCTCCTTCAAAGTCTTCTTCACTCATAGCTTCTTCTAAAACTTCTCTTTTCTCTTTATCACTAATTGATACTTCTTTGTCTGTATCATCTATATCACCTTCTTGTTCCCTTAAAGATTTTCCTTCATTAATAGCTTCAGCCATTTCTTGACAAAAAAGCTGAACTGAACGAATAGCATCATCATTACCTGGAATAGGAAAATCAACTAAATCAGGATCGCAGTTTGTATCAAGTGGTGCTACAACTGGAATTTTAAGTCTATTTGCTTCTTGTACTGCAATTTTTTCTTTAACCGTATCAATAACAAAAATCATATCTGGCTGTGTCTTCATATAACGAATACCTCCAAGATATGCTAGTAATTTTTCTTTTTTTCTTGTAAGCATCAAAGCTTCTTTTTTTGTCAAAAGTTTAATACTTCCATCTTCTTCCATTTTCTCTATAATCTCTAGTTTTCTAATAGATTGACGTATAGTACCAAAATTTGTCATCATACCACCAAGCCAGCGATGATTAATATAAGGCATTCCACATTTTTCAGCATATTCTTTAATTGCTCCACCAGCTTGTTTTTTAGTTCCAACAAAAAGTATAGTTTTTCCTTCTGCTGCCGCATCACGCACAATGTTATAAGTATATCTAAAATATCTCAAGGTTTTTTGTAAATCAATGACATAAATACCTTTTCTTTCACCAAAAATAAATTTTTTCATCTTTGGATTCCAACGTCTTGTTTGATGCCCAAAATGCACTCCGCATTCTAGCAAATCTCTCATACTAACCATAATTTTCTCCTTTAAATTTAGCTTATTCCTCCGCACCCATTTAATCTAAATCAGCTAAAAAGAATTGATGCGTGTGAAATAGTAAGTCGTGAGTTTAACATACTTTTTTTTAGTTTTTACTTATAGGTGTATTATTTTTTTCATTAAAAATAAATTATTACTAGCTTATACTATGATTTATTTTGATAAAATGTTTTATAGTATATTTAATACATAAATAAAAAATAATCCATAATACTTAAATAAAATAAATTTTTTAAATTATGTTTTCATACCTCTAGATGAATTTATAAATAC
>NZ_JAHHTD010000062.1 GCF_020024835.1 Campylobacter sp.
CCTTCTATTACGCCAAGATCAATTTCCTTCTCTAAAACACTTTTTATGATATTTTTACTATTATCTAACATAAGATCTAATTTTATATTATCATCTTTTTTATCTAAAACTCCACAAAGTAGATAAATACCGATATTTTGACTAACCTTCATACTTAATTCGTAAAAATTATCATCTTGCATTTGCTTTTGTATGCGTTCAAATTCAAAAATCAAAGGAGAAATTTGTTTTAAAAATACCTTACCTTTTTCATTTAAACTTAGAAATTTTGAATTTCTATCAAATAATTTTACATTTAAATTTTTTTCTAATTCAAAAATAGCCAACGAAAGTGCAGCTTGAGTAATATTTAATTCCTTTGCACAAGATCTTAAATTTAGATTTTTACTTAGTGCTTGAAAATATTTTATTTGCTTAAAAGTCAAAATAATTTTTAATATATAAACATATTTTTATATTTATAAAAATAAAATTAATTTTTCTAATCATTTAAAAAAAGCTAAAATTGCACAGAAACTATAAAAAAGGAATTATATGCACAACAAAAGAAAAAATATCTACAAAGGTAGAAAATTTGAAAGTGCTATGTTATTAATTGTATTAGCATTTTGTTCATATGCTGTATCAGAACTTTCATTTTTTAAAAATTATGGGATTTCAGCTTTAATTGTAGCAGTGCTTATTGGAGCTATGATAGGAAATTTTGCACATCAAAATACAACTTTACTTAAAAAAACAGGAATCTTAAATATAGCTACAAAACAAGTTTTGAGACTTGGCATAATACTCTATGGCTTTAGAATTACTTTTTATGACATACAACAAGTTGGAATGGGTGGTATTTGCGTAGCTTTAATAATAGTATTTTCTACATTTTTTATAGGACTTTTACTTGGGAAATTTTTCAAACTTGATTTAAAAGAAAGTATGTTAATTAGTAGTGGTTCTAGTATATGTGGTGCAGCAGCAGTAATGGCTAGTGAAAGCGTAATAAAAGGTGGTCCAGATAGAGTTGGTATAGCTATTTGCACCGTGGTTGTTTTTGGAACTTTGGGAATGTTTTTATTTCCTATTGCTTGGAATTTAGGTTGGTTTAATTTTTTTGATATAAATCATATGGGATATTTTATGGGTGCTACTTTGCACGAAGTTGCACACGTAGTTGCTGCAGGAGAAGCCATAAAAGCTGGAGATAGTGCTGTTATTGAAAAAATGATTAGAGTTTTAATGCTAGTTCCATTTTTAGTATTTCTTGCAATTTTTTCTTTAAAATTTTTAAACAAAAATGGTGAAAAAGTTGGTATAAAAGATAATATTCCTTATTTTGCTTTATGGTTTTTAATAGCAAGTGCAATTAGTTCTTTAGATATACTAAATACTGATTTTGCTATAACTTATATAAAATCAACAATTGCAATTATAGATACACTTTTGCTTTCTATTGCTATGGTGGCATTAGGTGTCAATATACATAGAAATGTTATTTTAAAAGCAGGATTTAAACCTTTTCTTATGGCTTTGGCACTTTTTGTATGGCTTATAGTATCAGGAATTTTTCTCATTAGCCACTTTATGTAATTTTTACTTTTTATTTCTATGTATTTTAAATTATATTTAATCTTAGCACCACCATAAGCCTTTTATTTTTTAATTTTGCGTTTTTTGTGTGATTAAAACGCCTTCTATTATCTTTTTAATATCACCATCTAAAATACTATCAACTTGAGAATATGCTTCATTAGAACGATTATCTTTAACTTGCTGGAAAGGAAAAAGCACATATGATCGAATTTGATGTCCCCAGCCTATTTCACTTTTTTCACTTGCATTAGCTTCATCTTGTTGCTTCATAAGCTCAAGCTCATAAAGACGAGATTTTAGCATTTTAAAAGCCGTAGCTTTATTTTTGTGTTGGCTTCTATCATTTTGACATTGCACCACTATACCTGTTGGAAAATGCGTAATTCTTACGGCTGATTCTGTTTTATTTACATGTTGCCCTCCAGCTCCACTTGCTCTATAATAATCAATTCTTATATCTTTTTCTTCAATTTCTATTTCTATATCATCATCAAGCTCAGGACTTACCATTACACTTGAAAAACTTGTATGACGACGTCCTGCACTATCAAAAGGACTTGTTCTAATTAATCTATGAATACCATTTTCAGCTTTTAAATACCCATAAGCATTCTCGCCTTTAACTAAAAAACTTACATTTTTAATCCCAGCTTCATCTCCTTCTTGAAAATCTAAAGTTTCTACTTTAAAACCTTCTCTTTCACAAAATCTTAAATACATTCTATAAAGCATACTAGCCCAATCATTACTTTCAGTCCCACCTGCACCAGGATGGATAGAAATAATAGCGTTTTTACTATCATTTTCTCCACTTAAAAGCATAGAAATTTCAAGACTTACTATAAGCTCTTCTAAATTTAACGCATCATCAAATAAAGCTTTTATAGTCTCATCATCATTTTCACTACTTGCAAGCTCAAACAATCCGCTAGCATCATCTAAAGCATTATTTGCACTCTCATATTTTTTAAGTAAATTAGCTATTTTAGTTTTTTCTTTTCCTATAATGCCAGCTTGCTTGATATCACTCCAAAAATTTGGAGAATTTTCTAAATCCTCTATCTCTTTTAATCTTATTTTAATGCTTTGTGGTTTTATAATAGAAGCTATATTTCCTACTTTATTTTTAAGCTTTTTTAAAAGCTCGCTATATTCATAATTATCCATAAAAATCTTTCTTTCTAATTTTAAATAATTTAATTTTTTAATTCTAGCAAAAATTAGAAAGAAATTATTAATTTTACTTAGTTTCCTTGTTTTAACTTCCTAAATTATAAGTTATAACTTATTTTATACTTCTTTAAAATAATACAAATCTATAAAGTTTTAAAAACAATTCATTCTTTTGACAAATCCTCTTTTCCATCTAATTCCTCACACATTTTTTCAAATTCTTGATAATATTTCCAAGATGCTACTATATCTGGACGATGTTGTTTGATGTAAGCAAATTCATTATCAACTATAGATTTTAAAATACTACAAGCTTGTTTATTGTTCTTAAAGTATTCAATAATATCTTCTTGCGTTATTTTTTTATCTTCTAGTGGCTGATATCTCAATTTTATTTTTTTTACAAAGTCATTAATATAATTTCTAATTAAATTTTTAGCATCATTATCTAAAATATTATTTGCATTATTAAGTATATGAATATTTAATAATATATTATTTATATTTAGATATTTATCAAAAAATAATAAGGTATCATCTCTATTTGCGGTATTTGATTGAAAATTAATAACCACATCAATATTATAATTATTTATAACAATCTTTAAAGTCATAGGTAAAACAACATGAATGAGACTAGTATAAGATGAAATTTTACTCTGAAAAAAAATTTTATCTTGTATATTTGGCTTATCAAAACCAAATTGATTGGAAAAATTACACATAGTATCAAAAGCATATTGTGCATCCACTTTTTTCATATCTAAAATTATAATCTCATTATTTGGAAAATAATTTAATATGCTTTGCTGAGTATAACCATAATTTTGCATTCCATATAAATCAAAATTAGATATATTTTCTTTATTATACTGATAATAACTATTAGGTAAATATTGATCATAACTATCATCTAATACATCCACCTCTCTAACATCTCCATTTCTATAAATAGACACATTTAAAGCGGTTTTTAGTATTGATATTGGATCTCTATAACATACTAAAATTTTAACTTTTTTTTGAATTAAAGAAAAAGTTTTTCTTCGCTCATATTCATCAATAGAAATTATTCTTTCACCTATATGCAAAACGTTAAAACCATCAGAATAATATATTAAATAATTATAATAAAAACTATATCTACCAAATCCATCACTCCAACCAGCCCAACCAATATTAACATTGCATTTTCTAAGAAATTCCATAAAAGAACTCGCACCATTACAATGACCAGAAACAAACACAAACTCATAATTATCCGGTAAAGGTAAATTCATTTCCCATGCAAGTTCA
>NZ_JAHHTD010000063.1 GCF_020024835.1 Campylobacter sp.
GATAAATTTTTTAAGTAAAACTATTAAAATAAATAAATATCTAAAATTAAATAAATAAACAATTATTTCTTAACTAAGATATTATTTTAATTTTGATAAAATTATATTGATTTTTATGGTATTTTTCTAAAATGATTTATCATTAAGATACTTTTAGTTATTAATTTTAAAATAATAAAATCATTTATTCTTATCCCAATGTAATAAGGCCCATTTTTTCAAAGGTTCATATGCACTAGTAATTTGAGGATTTTGCATATGAAAATCTTTAAGATATTCAATTTCTTGCTCACTTAATTTTCCTATCGACCAACTTACAGATTCTATAAAATCTTCAGTAGAAATAACTTGAGAATTAACAAAAGATCCTTTTGACTCGATAAAATTAACACTAGCAAAATAATTTTTTTGATAAAGTAAATTTAAAGCATAAATATAATTTGGAAATCCAACGCTATCGCGTTTTATGGCTTGTAAAATTTTAGGCGAAATAAAATCTTTTTCTACAATCATACTCATATATACAGCTTTTTTAGCGTGTTTATTGAGTTTGTCTAAAGCTTTATTAAGATCACTTACCATAGAAGATCTTGACGAAATGCAAATATCGCACACTGGTATATCTTGCCAATCTTCCTCCCAAGCTCGTAAAATTGGAAAAATATTTTTAATTTTTAAATCTTTTGCACGTTTTGTTACTATATCAAGCATATCTTGGCAAAAATCAAGTGCATAGACTGCTTTAACATAAGGAGCAAGTGCTAATGCAAGTGCTCCACCGCCACATCCAACATCTAAAATAGTATCTGTTTTATCAAATTTCATTGCTTGTATAAATTGTTTAGTATAATCATCTTCTAAATCAAAACATGAATTTTGCATTTTTTTGGCTTTATCTTTCCAATCTTTTGGAGTTTTATCTTTGCGAGAAGATAAATTAAAATGATTTTTATATAAAGTTGTAAAATCAATATCAAAAATGGTCATTATTTTTGCTTTATTAATCATAGTTAATCCTTAATTTATATATTTAAAATATTTTTTAATAATTTGAGCATCTAATTGATAGACTTTTGCTAGATTATTTGAAGTTAAAACATTTTGTGGTTTGCCATCGGCTAAAATTTTACCCATATGAAAAAGTAAAGTGCGATCTGTAAATTCTAAGCTTTGTTTTGGTTGATGTGTGGTCATTAAAATCCCTATTTGTTTTTCAATATTTAGTTGTTTTATTTTTTCTAATACTTTTACTTGATTTCCAAAATCTAAATTTGAAGTTGGTTCATCCATAATTAAAAGCTTTGGTTCTTGAGCAAGTGCTCGTGCAATTAATACTAACTGCTGTTCCCCGCCACTTAATTTTTCAAAATTTTCATATATAAAATGTTCGATTCCAAGACTTTCAAGTGCCAATTTTGCAATTTTTTTATCATTAGAATTTGGGCTTTCATACCATTTTAAATAAGGATTTCGTCCCATTAATACTATGTTTTGCACGCTAAAGCTAAAGCGATGATGAGCTTGTGGCACATAAGCAATTAATTTAGCAAGTTGTTTTGGCTCATATGTATTTAAAGGCTTATTATTAAGATAAATGTTGCCATTTATTGGTTTTAGTAAGCCTAAAATTGTTTTTAGTAAAGTAGTTTTGCCACAACCATTTGCTCCAAGCAAACTTACGATTTGATTTTGTTCAAAATTTAAATTTATTTTATTTGCAATAATCTTTTTTCCATAGCCAATACTTAGATCTTTTAGAGTAAAAAAACTCATTTTTTACCTCCTAAAATCAACAAACCTAAAAAAAATGGGACACCAATGACTGCAGTGATAATACCAAGTGGAATTTCTACGTTAAAGGCTGTGCGTGAGCAAGTATCAGCTATTAATAATATAGCACTACCTAAAAAAATCGTTGCAGGTAAAAGTTGTCTAAAATCATTACTACTTTCTCCTAACCATAAACGAGCAACGTGTGGGACAATTAAACCAATCCAACCAATAATTCCAGTTAAAGCAACAATCGAGGAAGTCATAAGCGTTGCTGAAAAAATAAAGATTAAACGAGTTTTAGAGATATTTAAACCAAGACTTTGTGCTTCTTGATCTTCAAGACTTAGTAAATTCATACGCCAACGAAGTAAAATTAAAGGTAACATTGCTAGCAAAATGAGTGGTAAAATTATCATAAGATCATCAAAGGTTGTCATATTTAAAGCACCTAAAAGCCAAAAAGTAATTGTGGCTAATTGGGTATAAGGATCGGCAAAAATTTTTATTATTGAAATTCCAGCTTTAAGTAAAGCTGAAAGAGCAATACCAGCTAAAACAAGGGCTAAAATAGGAGTATGATAACGAGCAAATTTTGCGATAGTATAAACAATTCCAACTGCAATTAAACCACCCATAAATGCCACAAATTGAACTTGATAAAGCGCACCACCTAAGAAAATAACGCAAACTGCACCAAGTCCTGCTCCTGCACTAACGCCTAAAATATCTGGTGAAACAAGTGGATTTTTAAACATACTTTGATAAGTTACTCCTGCCATTGCAAGAGCTGCACCTGCTATAATTGCAGTTAAAATTCTAGGAAATCTTACTTGAAATAAAATAGTATTAACAGCAGAATCTGATTTAGAATAATTAAAAATAGCAGTAAAAAGCTCATTTAAAGAAATCGGATATTGCCCAACACAACAAGCAAATAATATAGCAAAAATAAGCAAAATTGGCGGTAAGAATTGACGCCAATTTTTTTTAAAAAATTTATTAAATTTAATTAATATCAAATAATTTTTCATCATCTAGTGTTAATTTATAATCATAAAAAAGTTTAAAATATTCTCTTATGAATTGTTTGTAATCACTTGCATTTAACTTGTGCGGTGCAAGTTTATGAGTGAGATATAAAGCACCTAATATACGATTAATACTTGGTGGCTGACCTAACCAACCAAAAGGTTTATTTGGAGCTAAATAAACATTTTTATTTTGTATTGCTTTTAATTCTTTCCAGTTTGGTGAGTTTAAAATATGATTGTATGTGTTTAGATCTTGAGTTATTATAATGTCAGGTTGCCATTTATAAAGCTGTTCTAGTGAGACTCGTGCAAGACCTTTTTGATTTTTTGCATCGACAATATTTTTTAGCCCAATCCATTTTAATACTTCATCGTGGATAGAATCTGCAACTGCTGCTTCTAAGCCATCTGCACTTCTTGCAAAATAAATAGTGTAAAATTTATCTCCTTTAATAGTGGAATTTTTTGTTACATCTAAGACGCGTTGAGTATAATTTGCTAGAATTTCACCTCTTTGGGTTTTATTGATATATTTTGCAATGGTTCGAATTTGTTTTGCACTATCGGCAAAATTTCCATCTATTAAAATAACTGGTATATTAGTTTTTTCATAAACTCTCTTTACACTATCTATATAGTTTTGATTAACACTCCCAACATCTAACATTAAATCTGGCTTTAAAGAAACAATTTTTTCCATTGAAATCATCATACCTTTGCCATAAATCCCCCCAAGAGTAGGTAGATTGCGAGTAATTGGTGGTAAAAAAGCTTTAGATGAATCATCAAAAAAATAAGAAAAACCAAGCATTTCATTTGGAGCGAGTGCAGGTAGAATCAAATCAGCTACTTTACCCGCGCTTAATATTTTTTCAACATTTTTAGAATCAATATCACCAAATTTTACTACAACTAAGTCTGTGTTTGAATTAAAATCATCTGCTACACCAACATCAATAAAAATAGCTAAAAGCACAAACATTAAACCTTTTCGTAACCATTTTGTTTTCATTTTTATCCTTAAAAGTTTGATAAATATTAAACTCAAAAAATTATGATTTTAATATTTTTATTATAGTATATTTAGTTTATTTTTTTTCTTTAATTTTTATCAGTAG
>NZ_JAHHTD010000064.1 GCF_020024835.1 Campylobacter sp.
TTCTATAATTTGCAGGTGTTACTCCTATTTGTTTTTTAAATACCTTTATAAAATTTAAAAATTTCAATTCCTTTGTGAATAATTTTCATAACTAAATTCTCTAACTATAGACAATTTTTTATTTTTATCTAAGAATATTAAATTTGGAAGTTTCACTCCATTAAAAGTCGTATTTTTTACTATAGAATAATGAATTTGATCTAAAAAAACTATTTTTTGACCGATATAAAGTTCTTTTTTAAAAGCATATTCTCCCATAATATCACCTGCTAAACAAGTATTACCACCTAATAAATAAGCAATTTCTCCATTTTGTAACTCGCTATATTTTTCCCCATTTCTACTAGATAAAATTCGAGCATTTAAAATTTCACTAGTATAAGGCATAATGATAGTATCTGGCATATGTGCTTCACTTGAAGTATCTAAAATAGCAATTTTTTTTTCATTTTCTATTATATCTACAACACTAGCAACCAAACTTCCACATTGCCACCCAATAGCCTCACCTGGCTCAAGATAAACTTGCACGCCGTATTTATCAGAAAATTTTTTACAAAGATATATGAGTTTTTGCGTATCATAACCTTGCTTTGTGATATGGTGCCCACCACCAAAATTTACCCATTTCATCTTTTTAATATATGGCTTAAATTTATGCTCAAAAGCATTTAATACAAGCTCTAAAGAGTGTGCGCTTTCCTCGCACAAAGCATGAAAATGAAGACCGCTAATTCCGTCTATATCTTCATTTTCAAAATCGCAACTTCTAACACCAAGCCTTGAATATCTCCCACAAGGATTATAAATTTCTTTTGGTGCCACTGAAATTTCAGGATTGCAACGCAAACCTATGCTTTTTTTTTGTGCTTTTTCTTTGTATTTTTTAAATTGATTAAAAGAATTAAACACAATATGATGAGAAAGTTCTACAATCTCATCTATTTCATCACTTTTAAATGCAGGTGAAAAAGTATGAATCTCTTTATCCATAAATTCTTTAGCATATTTAGCTTCCCAAAGACCACTACAAGTGCATCCTGATAGGTATTGACCTACTATATCCATAGCACCAGAAAAAGCAAATCCTTTTAATGCAAGTAAAATTTTTGCTCCACTTTGCTCGCTAATCTTAGCTAAAAGCTCGCAATTATTTCTAAGCTTTTCCTCTTCTAAAACATAAGCTGGAGTTTTAAAATTTTCATTAAGATGATATTGAATTTGCATTGATTTCCTTTGAGTTACAAATTTTGTAGCGTTAAATACAATAAAAACAGAAATTATAACTTGTTTTCAAAATTTTATAAAACTTTATCTAATATTAAATTTTATAAATATATAAAAATAAAATGACAAAAGCTAAATTTAAAGCATTTCAAGGTACTATCGATCTTAACAATAATTAAAAGTATCAAAATCTTGGTGATATAATAATATTTCATTGCATTAAAGGTGCAAATATTTTAAAAATAATAAAAATCTTAAACTAAAAAGGAGATTTATGATTGAAGTTAAATTTTTAGGCCCTATAAATAAAGAAAATATAAAAGTTGATGTAAGAAATTTAAAAGAATTAAAATTCTTGCTTCAAAAAGATGAAAGTTTAAAAGAATGGTTAGAACTTTGTGCCATCGCTTTAAATGATGAAATCATTACAGATGAAAATATAAATTTTAAAGATGGTGATAAAATTTGCTTACTTCCCCCAGTTTGCGGAGGGTAGATTATGTTTGAACTTCATCAAAATTCTTTAGATATTACAAAAATTTATGCAAAATGGTATGAATTTTCAAAAGATAAAAATTGCGGTGCTTTGATAACATTTTGCGGTATAGTGCGAGATGAAAATAATATTGAAGCTTTAAGCTTTGATATTTATGAGCCAATTTTAAAAAAATGGTTTCAAGCTTGGCAGGAAAAAGTTAGTAAAGATAATGTTATCTTAATGTTTGCTCATTCTATCAATGAAGTAAAAATTCATGAAAGTTCTTATTTTGCAGGAGTTTTAAGTAAGCAAAGAAAATTAGGTTTAAAATTAATTAATGATTTTGTAGAAGATTTTAAAGCTAATGCACCCATTTGGAAATATGATATTATTAATAATCAAAAAATTTACGCTAAAAAACGCTCTTTAAAACTTAAAGGAGCAGGAATTTTAAGTATCTAAGGATAAAAATGCTAATTTCTTATAATGAAAGTTTAAAAATACTTCACAAGTATATTCAAGCTTATGAAAAAGTGGAAAAAATATCGCTAACAGAGTGTTTAGATAGAATTTTAGCAGTAGATATAATAGCTTTAGAAAATTATCCTAAATTTCTTACTTCAGCTATGGATGGCTATGCTATAAAATTTGATGATCAAGATGAAAATTTAAAAATTATAGGAGAAATTCCTGCTGGAATTTTTCCCACTTTCAACATAAAAAGTAAAGAATGCGTTAAAACTTTCACCGGCTCTTTAATGAGTGAGGGAAGTGATACTTTAGTGCCTATTGAAAAAGTGGAAGTAAAAAATAATATTTTAATCATAAAAGAAAAAGTGAGTAAAGGTTTTGCTGTAAGAAAAGTCGGAGAAAGTTACAAAAAAGGTGAAATTTTGCTCAAAAAAGGTATAAAAATAGGCTATAGCGAGATAGCTCTTTTAGCTGAACTTGGATATTTTCACATTAGCGTTTTTATAAAGCCTATAGTAGGGATTTTAAGCAGTGGAGATGAGATAAAAGATCTAGGAGAGACCTTAGATCACCCTGCACAAATTCACTCATCAAATCACGTAGCTATAGCAAATATGGCTAAAAAATTACATTGTCAAGCTAGGATTTTTCCACTTTTAAAAGATGATAAAGAAAAAACTCAAAACACTTTAAAACAAGCTTTAAATTCATGTGATATTTTAATCACTACCGGTGGGGTTTCTATGGGTGATTTTGATTTTTTAAAACAGGTTATAAAAGATTATGAAATCATCATAGATAAAGCCGATGTAAAACCTGGCAGACATATAAAAATAGCTAAATTTGAAGACAAATTCATCTTTGCCTTACCTGGTTTTCCATATTCGGCTATGGTAATGTTTAATCTTTATGTAAGAGAGCTATTAAATGCTTGGCTTTTACAAGAAAAAAACTACAAATTTCAAGCTTTTTTAAGTGAAGATTACAAGAAAAAAAGCCCTCACTTAGAATTTGTAGCTTGCAATATCGAATTTAAAAATGGAAAAATCTTTGCAAATTTAAAAGGCAAAAAAGAGGGCTCAAGTGCTATTATCAATAACCTCAACAATCAAGCTGCACTTTTAATAGCAAGTGATAATATAAAAGAAGGTAGTTTAGTGGATATTATTTTAATGCCTTAATTTACACTAAAATAAAAACTAATTTTTATCATAATTAAAAATTTTACTCATAAACTACTAAATTTTTAATAACTATATTTTCTTAATTTTAAATAAAATATAAATTCAATTATTTTGTAGATTTATAGGAAAGATATTGCTTTTTAGTGAATTTTCCAAATAGTCATAGATGGATCTTTCGGAAATTTCAATATTTAATTCAGGCATTAGTTTTTTTAAAAAATAGTGGTGATTTAAAATTAAGGGTTTGCCGTTTAAATAGTGGATTCTCTGAATATAAAAAAGTTCCGTTCCTAAGGGAAAAGTACTTATTTTAGAGAGTTTTTTATCTACGAGGATTTCCTTAAATAAAATCACCTTGTTGGAGGC
>NZ_JAHHTD010000065.1 GCF_020024835.1 Campylobacter sp.
GAAAACTCATTGGCACTAATAATAACAATAAATTTATAATTATTTTTCTTGTATTTAACATTGTTTCCTTTCTATAATCTTAAAAAATTAAATCTCATATTTTTAAATATCTCTAAATATCTTTTGTTTTTTGATATTAAAAAATACTCCATTTTCTAAATATTCAAAAAATACTTTTGAGCTATTTAAAATTTCTAATTTTTCAGTGTTTATTTTTGTATTTTTGTGTATTTTGCTAATAGCATTTAATATTTCTTCATATTTTGAATCAACTTTAATCACCTCTTTGCTTCCAAGACGACCATTTTGTCTAGTCCCAACAAGTATAGATGGTATGTTAAGTTGCAAAGCTTCTTTTAAAATACAACTTGAATTTCCTATTATAAATTCTGCATTTTTTAATAAAGTTATAAAATATTCAAATCTTAAAGATGGAAATACTTTAAAATGCTCTAAATGCTTTAATTTTTCATAACTTTGCAAAATAAATTCAAATCCTAAATCATTATTTGGGTATATTATGATGTAGTTTTTATTGCTTTTTATTAAAGCATTTACAAAATTTTCACTTTGAATTTTTATGCTGTCAAATTCTGTTGTAACAGGGTGAAATATCGCTATTGCATAATTTTTAAATTTTATATCATAATACTCTCTTGCTTCGTCTATGGAAACTAGATTATTTGTTAAAATTTCTAAATCAGGAGAGCCTATTATAAATATAGAATTTTCATCTTCTCCAAGTTGCATAAGTCTTTTCTTAGCCACTTCATCATTAACAAGATGAATATGAGCTAGTTTAGTTATAGCGTGTCTTATACTATCATCAATAGTCCCTGAAAGCTCTCCGCCTTCTATATGAGCTACTAGTATATTATTTAAACTCCCAACTATAGCACCTGCTAAAGGCTCGATCCTATCTCCATGCACTATAATTAAATCAGGTTTGATTTCGTGTATAAATTTAGAAAATCCGTCTATAGTGCTTGATAAAGCTTTGTCCATTTGATAGTATTTATCGTGATTTATAAATTTAAAAATATTTTTAAAACCGCATTTTTCTATTTCTATGTAAGTAGATCCAAAATTCTTACTCATATGCATACCAGTTGCAAAAACAAATAATTCAAAATCTTTTGATTTTTCTACTTTTAGCATTAAAGATTTTATTTTAGAAAAATCTGCTCTTGTGCCCGTGATAAAAACGACTTTTTTCACTTATAATCCTCAAAATTTAATTGTGTATCATTAGCTATATCTTTTAAAGCGACTTTACCTAAAATATTTTCAAATTCACTAGCAGGGATACCTCCAAGTCCAGGTCTTTTCACCCAAATATTTTCCATAGTTAAAATTTCACCTTTTTTGATCTTTTTAATACTCACTACACTAGCAAATGCAAAATCAATAGTTACTTGCTCTTCTTTTAATGCTTCTTTTAAGTTGTTTCCTCTTAAAAGTGCCATTTCTTTACTTTGTGTGATAAGTTCTTTTAAGGCAAATTCGTCCATAGAACACACTATATCAGGTCCTTGTCGATCCATAGTATCGCTAAAATGTCTTTCTAAAACACTAGCACCAAGAGCTACTGCCCCTAAACAAGCAAGATTATTTGTAGTATGATCACTCAATCCCACAAGACAATTAAATTCCTTTTCAAGCTCGCACATAGCTTTTAATCTCACCAAATGCGTTGGCGTAGGATATAAATTTGTAGTATGAAGCAAAACAAAAGGGATATCAAAATCTTTTAAAATCTTAATAGTAGGTCTTATAGTTTTTATATTATTCATACCTGTGCTTATTATCATAGGTTTTTTAAATTGTGCTATATGCTTTATCAAAGGATAGTTATTGCATTCTCCTGAGCCTATCTTAAAAGCACTTACCCCCATATCCTCTAAGCGATTTGCCGCTGCTCTACTAAAAGGCGTGCTAAGATATACTAAGCCTTGCTTTTGAGTGTATTCTTTTAAAGCTAGCTCATCTTTAAAATTCAAAGCGCATTGTTTCATAATTTCATATATGCTTATATTTGCATTGCCTGGTATGACTTTTTTTGCTTCTTTGCTCATTTCATCTTCTACGATATGAGTTTGATGTTTTATGATTTTTGCCCCTGCTCTTTTTGCACTATCTACCATAAGCTTAGCTATTTCTAAACTGCCATTATGATTAATGCCAATTTCAGGCACAACTAAAGGATTTTCTTTTGATATCTTTAAATGTTCAATTTTCATCGTTTATCTTTCAAATAATGCTTTATATCACTTGGTAATCTAAATAAATCTTTTAAAAGTCTAAACCAAAGATTGTTTTTTACTATAGGTGTTGGAATTTTTTTAAATTTCTTATAAGTATTATTTTTTGGCAATAAAATATCATTAATGCAATCTTTAGGCTTATCATTTAACACAAAATCATTTTCTTTTACAATAGGAGCTAAATTTATATATCTACTAATTTCACTATCTTCATTTAAAGAATAAAAATTAACATCATATGTTTTACTTAAAAACTCTAAAGTTCTTAAATCAAATACTTTATTATGTATATTTGTTTTTGTTTCATTCTTAAATTCAGGAATTAATTTTAAAATATTGTTAGTTTGATGATTAAATAAATATGGTTGATTTTCATTAGAATAAAAGTCAATCCCTGATATATAAATATTTTTATAACCCATAGCAACAGCAACTGCACACATATAAATTCCAGATGTGATTCTTTGTTCATTGTATATTTCATTGAATTTAACGAAGGAATGAAAATCTTTTATTTTTTTGATTAAATCAAATCCTAAAATAGCATCAGGGAAATAACTATAAAAATTTCTAATAAAATCCTTGCCATCTAAGTTATCTAAATTAAACGATGAACATACTATATTTTTTATCTCATATTCATTTTTATCTATAAGATTTTTTATAGTGTAATATTGTTCAAAAAATACATAAGAATTAGCAAAAGCAAAATCAACTTTTTTACCTAAATAATATTTATCCTCAAAATAAAATTGATTACATCTAAAGACATCATAATCTTTTGGCAATCTTTCATAATCAATATTTTTTATACTTGGACCATTTCCTGCTACTACTGCGACTTTCATCCCCCCCCCGTATTTAAAATTTTGTTATTATTATAATAATAAAACATTTATAAGGATATTAATGTCTCAAATTTCAATCATACTTCCTACTTATAATGTAGAAAAATACATAGCA
>NZ_JAHHTD010000066.1 GCF_020024835.1 Campylobacter sp.
AGTTTTAGAATTTAAAGTTAAATCTACATTTTTTATAGGAATTTTATAAAGTTTTTCTTGATTTTTTTGATTTAAAACTAAAATAGTTTTTCCAAATTCATAGCTTAGATCTTCGTATAAAATAAGCGTATTAGTAGCTATGGCAAAAGCGTGTGCGGGATTGTGGGTTGAAAAAACTACACTTATATTTAGATCTTGATTTAATTTTTTAATTATATTTAAAATTTTATTTTGATTTTTAAAATCCAAAGCACTCATTGGTTCATCTAAAAATAAAATTTCATTTTCCCCACAAAGTGCTCTAGCAAGTAAAATAAGCTGTCTTTGACCGCTTGAGAGAGTGTTAAAATTTTTATCTGCAAGTTCTTTTATTTCTAAAATTTCTAGGTATTTAAATGCTAAATTTACATCATTTTTACTAGGCTTGCTAAATATAGAAAAAGTTTTTGCTCTTCCCATTAAAACAACATCTAAGACCTTATAATCAAAAGGAAGATTAAGATTAGATGAAAGATAAGAAAAATTTGTATTTAATTTTACAAAACCTTCTTTAGGCTTTAAAATATTCATTAAAACTGACAAAAGTGTGCTTTTGCCTTGTCCATTTAAGCCTAAAATTGCCAAATTTTCATTTTTATTTAAATTAAAATTTAATTTTCTAAAGCAAAAATTAAAATTTGAGTAATAAAATCCTAAATCAAAAGCTTCAATTAGCATTAAAATTTCTTTTTAAAAGATATATAAAAAATGGTGTTCCAATTAATGCAGTTAGTATTCCTAATGGCAATTCAGCACTGCTTATAATCCTTGCAAAATCATCACAAGCAAGCATAAAAATCATTCCTAAAAAAAAGCAATAAGGTAAGATTTTTTGATGATTAGCTGATCCTAAAAATCTACTCATATGTGGCACAACAAGCCCAACATAAGCGATATTTCCACAAACGCTAACTTGTGAGGCAATTAAAATTGTGGTTAAAATTAAAATTAATTTTCGACTAAATTTAAAATTAATTCCAAGACCTTTTAAATCATTATCGCTAAGGCTTAATAAATTTAAATGATATCTCATTAAAAATAAAAGCACAAGCGGAATAATGCTAAAAATTATTAAAATTTCAAGTTTTTCCCAGCTTGCAACTGAAAAACTGCCAAGCATCCAAAAAATAATATTTGGTAATTTTTCTTCATCATCTGCTAAAAATTCAATCAAAGCTATGAGTGCTCCTGCAAAGCCGTTTATTAAAATTCCACAAAGTATAAGGCTAAAAATATTTGAATTTTGAATAAATTTTGCAAGTAAAAATAAAAGTAAAAGAGCTAAAATTCCAAAAACAAAAGCATTTAATACAAGAAAAATTCCACTAAAGCCAAATAAAATAGCCAAGGCTCCACCAAGTGCAGAGGAAGTGCTAACTCCGATAATTTTAGGACCTACAAGAGGATTTTTAAATAAAGCCTGCAAGGTAAGTCCGCTAATACCTAAAATTCCACCACTTAAACTAGCAAGTAAAATTCTAGGCATTCTTATGTTAAAAAATACATTTTGTGCGTATTCTTCATAAATTATTTGACTTAAATTTAGTTTAAATGCCCCTAAATTTAGAGAAATTACAACAAGTAAAAGCCAAATAAAAATCAAAATCCATAATTTTTTATCCAAAATTTTACTTTTGATATGAAGTTCTATAAAATTTTTGATAATAAGTTTGAACTAAACTATCTAAGTCAAAATCTTTAAAATATTCTGGATAAAGAGTTTTTGCAACCCAAAATTCGCCTATTGCCATAGCCTCAGGTGTAGCGTATCCCCAAGCTTTTGCGTATTCTGGCATATAGAAAATTTTATTATCTTTTATAGCTAAGAGATTTGAAATTAGTTTATTACTTTTTAACTCATCTATTACATTTGGATAGCGATGTTGAACAAAAATCATACTTGGATTAAGATAGATTAAGGTTTCAGGCGAAATTTGTTTAAAGCCTTTAAATTCTTTCTCGCAAACATTTTCTCCACCTGCTCTACTAAACATTACATTTACATATTTTCCTGCTCCATAAGTGTGAAAATCAGGGTTTGCAACATATAAACGAACTTTATTTTTATCGATTTTAGCAACTTTTTCTTTTAGAATTTTTTGAGAATTTTTAATAAAATTTATCAATTCTTTTGCATTTTCTTCTTTTTGGCAAATTTTTCCAAGTAATGCAATGCCTTCATACAAGCCCTCATCATAAGCTAAAACTTGATTTTGAAAGTCTTTAAATTCAGGATTTATTTTACTTGAAGCATTTTTGTAAAAACTCATTGCAATAACTGGAATACCAAGTTTTGAAACTTTATCTATGACTTCTTTGTCCATATAGTTTGTAACTATTAAAAGATCAGGTTTTAAAGCAAGTAAGCTTTCTAAATTTACTGATTTTAAGTCACCTGGAGTTGGGAGATCTTTTATAGCTGGAAATAATCTTGCATAATTTTTTCCAAGACTTTCCTCATAAGAGCTTAAAATTCCAACGATTTTACTTGTAGCATCAAGTTGCACTAAAACATTTAAGCTTTGATGTTGTAAAACAACGATTCGCTCAACCTTATCTTTGATACTTACTTTTCTGCCTAATTGATCAACTACTTCGATTGAAGCAAAAAGGGTGTTAATTAGTAATAAAAAGACGATAATTTTTTTCATTCTATCTCCTTAAGTTAAAACTAAAAGATTATGAAAAATATAAAATTTTGTCAAATTTAAATAAATTTTAAATTAATGCTATTTTAGCAATGTATTATAAAGATTTTTAATACTATGAAGCAAATTAATAGCATTTTTTAATACGAAATTTATTATTAAAGATGAGTAA
>NZ_JAHHTD010000067.1 GCF_020024835.1 Campylobacter sp.
ATTATGAATTTAATGAAAATGGAAGATATGAAAATAAAAACAAAGAAATTTTATGGCAAAATTATGAGGATAAACAAAGAAGTTTAGAGCTTATAAAAAATTTATCTTTTGATTTTAAAGAAAATAATTTTTATCAAAATTTATTACAAACATTACAAAAAGAAAACGAAAATTTAAAACAAAGAATCAAAAAAGCTTTTTTTATTTAAAGCTAGCAAATCTTTAAAATAAAGTTTTTTTGGATTATAAATTTTTATATGATTTTTTGCAATTTTTTCTTCTAATATATCCAAATAATGACATATAGGTAAGCTTAAATCAATCTCATTAAAATCAGCAAAATGATAATTCCACCATTTAATTTTTAAAAGCCTTTCTATGATTTTATCGTCAAAACGATAGCGTATGATTTTAGCTGGGACGCCTGCGACTATAGCATAAGCTGGCACATTTTTAGTTACAACTGCTCTTTGAGCAACGACACATCCAGTTTCTAAAGTAATGCCTTGTTTTAACAAAACATCTTTACCTATCCATACGTCATTTTGTATATTTAATTTTTGAATCGATGAGCTTGGATTGTGTGATTTAATGGGAAAAATTTTATTAATTTGCTTTAAACTAGCATCATTAATAAAACTATGATTTGGCTCATAAGTAAAACTTGCTGTGCTAATCCTATCTAAAGGATGTGCAAAGCTAAACATACTCACTCCATCTGCTATAGAGCAATACCTCCCCACTTTTCTACCCCCCCCCGTTATCTACTTTAGGGATAAATATCTCATCTTTTAACTTCAATCTTGAAAATTTTTTCCTATCTTTTATGTAAGTGCGAGTGTAAATATTGTATTCTTGTAAGATTTTTAATATCGCTTGATTGCATTTTAATTTCACTGACACAATATACTCTCTGCTTTTTCTAAATCTTTTATATTATCAATGTCTATACTTGATATATTATCCATTAAATAATATTTTGTTGTATCTTGTAAAAAACTAAGATTGTTTAAAAATTCTTTTGTTTTTACAATGTAAATTGCCCCATTACTCATATAAGTTTTAGGTAATTTTTGTCTTGGCATAAAAGGATATTTATCATTACAAATTCCTTTTAAATTTTTATTTTCATCACACACAAAAGCTTTTAAAATTTTATTATCATACTCACACACGCTAATTAAAGCATTTGCGTTTTCATTTGCAAAGATATAAAAAGCCTCATCTATATGCTTATTTGTTCTAAATGGGGAGGTTGGTTGAAGTAAAATTGCATTTTCATAATTTTTATAATTTACTAAGGTATGCAAAAGCACTTGATCACTTGTGGTATCATCAAGTGCTAATTTTGCAGGACGTTTTAAAATTTCAATTCCTTGACTTTTTCCATAAGATAAAATTTCATCATTATCACTGCTTAAGATAATTTTGTCTATACATTTAGATTCTTTAGCAGCTTTAATCGTATAATACAAAAGAGGCTTGCCTTTAAGCAAGATCAAATTTTTATTTTTTATACCTTTTGAACCGCCACGAGCTGGTATGATAGCTATAGTCATAATTTATCTTTCATAAAAATTTGTTTTAGCTAATTGTCTTTTAATTTCCTCTAATTCTAGCATTTTTTCATCAATAATAACATTTAGTTTTGTTTTGTGTATTTTTTTAAATTCTTCTAAAGTTAAAATTGCTAAATTTTTTTGAAATTCTACCCTACGCATTTTTAAAGCTAGAAAATGCCATTGCATTAAATTAAAAAAGATTATTTTTACATTTTTTGGTATCTGCATTGATTCAGAATATAAAATATTTTCTATGCTTTCATTGTCTATCCATTGTGATGATTTTGAAGTCATTCTTTCTTTAAAAATCAAATCTTTATTTTTAATTAACAATTGATCAGAGCCATATATAAAGCCATTATCACCTACATTTTGTATATAAATTTCATTATTTATTATTAAAAAATTAATTCTTGGATAAGCTATGGCGGTTAAATCATTTTTTACCCCATAAAAACTCTTATAAAGCTTTTTAGCATCATAAATATGATCTGTATCTATTTTTATAAACCATTCTCCCTTAGGTATAAAAGAAAGAGCAAAATTATAATAACTATGTAATTTGTTGTTTTCACTTTGTGGATTTTCCATTTGCACTTCATAAGGGTATTTTTTAGGGATAAATGAAGGATATTGCTTACAAAATTCTAAAATGATTTCTTCACTAGTATCTGTGCAATCATTATAAGCTATCACTCCTCTTTGTATAGCAGGTAGCATACTTTCTAATGAAGCTCTTAAAGTTATATCTTCATTTTTTACTCTTATAAAAGCCCAAGGATTTAAAGGAGATTTAATATCTTTTGATTTTATATCAAAATCAAAATATCCTTTATGCCCCCCCCCAATAAATATTTTTATTTTCTTTTATGAAGTATTCATTTGAGTAAGTATTGATATTAGATACTATTTTAGTTTCTATTAACGAATCTATTTTATTTATGGGTATGAATTTATGATTTAAATGATATCTTATTTTTTTTCTAAGAAAACTCATTGGCACTAATAATAACAATAAATTTATAATTATTTTTCTTGTATT
>NZ_JAHHTD010000068.1 GCF_020024835.1 Campylobacter sp.
TTTAAACTTAATTTAAAAAAAATATACTACAATCTTAAAATATTTAAATGAATTTAGGAGAAATGAATGGGAAAATTTGTTAAAAATATAGAAGAATTTTTTGATTATTGTAAAGAGCATGAAGTTATATTTGTCGATTTTAGATTTACCGATATGATAGGTATGTGGCATCATATAACCTATAATATTAAAGCTATTGATTGTGATACTTTTAAAAATGGTATTCCATTTGATGCTAGTTCTTTGCACGGATGGCAACCGATAGAAAAATCAGATATGATACTTAAACCTGATGTTAAAAGTGCATTCTTAGATCCTTTTACAGCCGATCCAACTATCATAGTAATATGTGATGTGTATGATATCTACAAAGATCAAATGTATGAAAAATGTCCAAGAAGTATTGCTAAAAAAGCAATGGAATACCTAGCAAATAGCAATATAGCTGATACAGCCTATTTTGGCCCTGAAAATGAATTTTTTATTTTTGATAACGTAAAAATTGTTGATTCATCAAATTGCTCAAAATATGAAGTAGATACTGAAGAAGGGGAATGGAATGATAATAAAGATTTTATAGATAGCTATAATCACGGCCATAGACCAAGAAATAAAGGTGGATATCTACCAGTATCTCCTATTGATTCTAGTGTTGATATAAGATCTGAAATGATTCAAGTTTTAGAAAGAGTTGGATTAAAAACATTTGTGCATCATCATGAAGTTGCACAAGGACAAGCAGAAATTGGTGTTGAATTTGGAAATTTAGTAGAAGCTGCTGATAATGTGCAAATTTATAAATATATAGTCAAAATGGTAGCTCATTTAAATGGAAAAACTGCTACTTTTATGCCAAAACCTCTATATGGAGACAATGGAAGTGGTATGCATGTTCATATGAGTCTTTGGAAAGATGGAGTAAATCTATTTTATGACAAAGATGGTTATGGCAAACTAAGCAAAAGTGCTATTTACTACATAGGCGGTATTTTAGGAAATGCAAGAAGCGTAGCTGCTTTTACAAATCCTAGTTCAAATTCTTATAAGAGAATAGTTCCTGGATTTGAAGCTCCGTGTATTTTAACTTATTCTTGCCAAAATAGATCTGCTAGTTGTCGTGTGCCTTATGGTATAAATAAAAAAAGTGCTAGAGTTGAAATAAGATTTCCTGATAGCACTGCAAATCCTTATTTAGCATTTACAAGCTTGCTTATGGCTGGATTAGATGGTATAAAAAATAAAACAGAAGCGGTAGGTCCAATGGATGAAAATTTATTTGCACTAACTTTAGATGAAATCAGAGAAAAAGGTATTGAGCAACTTCCTCACACTTTAAGAGGCTCCCTTGAGGCACTTATTCGTAAAAATACCTTTTTAAAACCAGTAATGAGTGATATCTTTATAGATGATTATCAACATATGAAATTTGAAACTCAAGTTTGGCCTGTTGAAGCTAGACCAACTGCTTATGAATTTAAAACTTGTTATTCTTGCTAATTTATTTGATGTCTTTGACATCAAATAAATTAAAATATTATTGTTTTGTTTTCATAAATAAAAATCCTATCGTCAAAAACAAGATCTAAAGCCTTTGAAAAAACATTTTTTTCTACATTACGACCAGCTTGTTGCATAGCTTGCCAAGAATATTCATGAGTTATAGGGATCACATCTTGAGTGATAATTGGACCCTCATCTAAATCATCATTGACA
Source organism: Campylobacter sp. (assembly GCF_020024835.1). Taxonomy (GTDB): domain Bacteria; phylum Campylobacterota; class Campylobacteria; order Campylobacterales; family Campylobacteraceae; genus Campylobacter_D. Next base: position 1,714 of record NZ_JAHHTD010000068.1, read on the forward strand.
AAATGTGCAGTTGCTCCAATAATCTTAACTCCACGTTCATAAGCTTGCTTATAAGGATTTGCACCGATAAAAGCAGGCAAGAAAGAATGATGTATATTAATAATTTTTCCTTCAAAATGCTTTACAAAATGAGGTGATAAAATACGCATATATTTAGCTAAAACTATATAATCAAAATTGTATTGTTTTAAACACTGAAGTATATTTTTTTCATGCTCTTTTCTACTTAAATCCTGAGCTTTTATTGCGTGAAATGCTATATTAAATTTATCTACTAAAGGTTTTAAATCATCATAATTTGCAATTACAGCCTTGATATTTGCATTAATTTCTCCACTAAAATGACGAATTAATAATTCTCCAATACAATGAGTCTCTTTAGTTGCAAAAATAATAATATCTTTTTTTCTTTTTTTGCAAATTTCTACTAAAGTATCACTTGGCAATACAAGCTCTAAAGATTTTTGAAAACTAATTGTATCAAGCTCACCTTCTAAGTGTGCTCTAAAAAAAAATCTACAATTTCCAACAAATTCATCATTTTTTATGATGTTAATTTTATGCTTAAAAATAATATCTGAAATTCTATATATCAAGCCTTTTTCATCACTACATGAAATTTTTAAAATATATTCACTCACTCTAAC
>NZ_JAHHTD010000069.1 GCF_020024835.1 Campylobacter sp.
AAGTTTTTTTTATTTGTAAATATAAATTAAATTGTAATTTTGAGGTAGAAATATGAATAAAAATTTACATAATAATCATAGGCAAAGAGTTCGTGCTAGATTTATTAGAGATGGTAGTTTAGATAGCTTTGAAGAACACCAAGTTTTAGAAATGTTGCTTTTTTATGCAGTTCCAAGAAAAGATACAAATGAGCTTGCTCATAAGCTTATAAATGAATATGGAAATTTATTTACATTAATGAATGCAAAGCCTGAAGATATTATGAAAAGGTGTAAAATTTCAGAAACAACAGCTGTTTTAATTTCTATGATACCGTATCTATGTAGAAAATTTCTATCTAGTGGCTTAAATACAGATAAACCTATAATAGATAATTTTAATATGGCAAAAAGTTATTTTGAAGCAGCTTTAGCAGGGCAATGCTTCGAAAGTTTTTATATGATTTGCCTAGATTTAAACAAAAAATTAAAAAAGGTTGTAAAAATAAGTGATGGTATTTCAAATTCAGCACCTATATATATGGAAAAAATTGTAGGAGATGCCCTTTTGTATAATACATCTTTTCTAATAGTTGGGCATAACCACCCCAGTGGAACAATGAAACCATCTAGTGCAGATTTAAATGTTACTATGAAAATTATTTCTGCTTGCAAAGCAATTAATATAACAGTTTTAGACCATATAATTATATGTGGTGAAGATGCCTTTAGCTTTGCTAAAAAAGGGCTTTGTGGATTAAGCTATAAATAATCTATTTTTTGGCTATTTCATATCAAAAATAGTTATTCCTAGCATATTTTTTTCTTAAAAAATAAAATTTGAACCTTGTTTATCTTTTTATTCTAAAATATTTAGCCATAACTTAATTGATAAAATAAAATACTCCAAAATAAGTAAATTAAGGAGTATTTTTTTAATTACTGTATAAAAATTTAATTATTAAAACTATTTTCTATGCTAACAATTTTAACACAAAGGCAAAAAATATCCATAGCCTTTTCAAGTTCTTCTTTTTCAGGAAAAGAAGGGGCAATTCTTATGTTAGTATCTTTTAAATCTATTTTTTTAGGATATGTGCTACCTGCATCTGTTAAAGTAATTCCCAAATTTTTACACATTTTAACGACCCTTTTAGCACACCCTTTTTCTGTATCAACAGAAACAAAATATCCACCTAAAGGTTTTTCCCATTTAAGCATTTTCCCATTTTCAAAATTTTCATTTAATTTATTTAAAACAATATCAAATTTTTCTTTTAAAATATCTGCGTGTTTATCCATAAGTTTTAAGGTATTTTCCTTATTTTTTAAAAATGCAACTGTTTTAAGTTGATTTATTTTGTCATATCCTATTGTTTGTACAGACATATGTTTTTTTGTTTCTTCAATCATTTCTTTTCCGCTTGCCAAAATAGCCACTCCCCCGCCTGCAAATGTTATTTTAGAAGTAGAAAAGAAATATAAAACTCTATTTTCATTTCCAAATTTTTCACTTTCTTTTAAAAGATTTAAACATTGTATTTTTTCATAAATATAGTGTATTGCATAGGCGTTGTCCCAAAAAATTTTAAAATCTTTTGCTTTTGTCTGCATTTTTGCAAGTCGTAAAATAGTTTCATCGTTATAGCAAGTACCTGTTGGATTTGAATAAAGAGGCACACAAATTATTCCTTTTATATCATCATCATTAATGCAAAGATTTTCTATTTCTTCCATATTAAGCCCATTTTTTTCAAGTTCAATAGGTATCATTTCTATCCCAAATTTTTCTAATATATCAAAATGCCTGTCATATCCTGGACAGGGGCAAATAAATTTAATTTTTTCGCATTTTCCCCAAGGCTTTTGTCCATTTGTTCCCCAAATATAAAATCTTGATATAATATCATAAATCATATTCAGGGTAGAATTTCCACCTATAATTATGTTTTCTTTTTTTATATCTAAAATTTCAGAAAAAAGCTCCTTGCATTCCAAAAGTCCGTCTAAGCAACCGTAATTTCTAGCATCAAAATTTTCTTTTGTGTGGTAATTTATTTTAATATTTAATAAATCATTAGAAAGGCTTAATTGTGCATTAGAAGGTTTGCCTCTTGCCATATTAATTTGCAAATTTTCGCCTAAATACTTTTCATATTGTTTATATAATTCTTCTAAAATCTTTTTTTCGTTATCCATAAATTTCTCCTTTATAAAATTTTAAATAATGCCTTTAAATTTTATATACTTTAATTTTATTATACACTATATAAGATGTATTCGCTATAAAATATTTTTTTATTTTATAAAATGTTAAAGTGTCAAACATAGGTTACACTTTAAAGATTATTTAACAAAGAT
>NZ_JAHHTD010000007.1 GCF_020024835.1 Campylobacter sp.
ATAAATGAACGTTATTTTAAATTTTTTAATAAACATTTAAAAAAAGATTCATTTTTTACTTATGTGAAAGCTATTTTACTAGGTGCTTTAACTCCTTTTTGTTCGTGCTCTAGCATCCCTCTTTTAAATGCTTTTTTAAATGCTAAAGTGCCACTTGGTGTGTGCATTTCTTATTTGATTACTTCGCCTTTGATTAATCCTATTATAATTGTAGTTTTTGTGATGAGTTTTGGTTTTAAAATTACTTTTTTTTATCTTGGATTTTTATTTGTTGTGATTTTATCACTTGCATTTTTAATTTCTAAAATTAATACTAGTATCTTTTTCAATAAAGATTTTTTAAGTGATAATTTAGAAAAATCACAAATTTATCCTTTTGATAATAATTTTTCTAAGAATATTTGTTGTTCTAAAAATAACACAAATTTATCAAGAAAAAAGCAATACAAACATCAATTTAAAAAAATATTTTTACAAAGTTTTCAAGAATATATTAAAATTTTACCTTATATTCTCATAGGTATGGGAATTGGTGCTTTAATTAGTGAATTATCTCCTCAAAATTTTTTTGAAAATTATATGAAAAATTATGATATTTTAGGGATTTTTATTGCTACTTTTGTTGGTGTTTTACTTTATATGAATTGCACTAGTTTAATACCAGTTGCCTTAGCTTTAAGTGCAACTGAACTTCCTTTAGGTATAATGATGAGTTTTTTAATAGCTGGTGCTGGTTGTTCATTGCCTGAATTGATTTTATTAAAGAGAATTTTTAGGTTTAATTTTTTAATTTTATTTGCTAGCGTTATTGTATTAATAGCGATTAGTTTTGGAATTTTAATGTTTTTTATATAAAAAGGTTTTTATATGCAAGATTTTTTAAAAATAACAAGTGCAATCAACGATGAAAGTAGAATTTTAATTCTTGCTTTTTTGCAAAAAAATGGGAAGCTTTGTGTATGTGATTTGCAAAATTCTTTAAATATGAGTCAATCAAGACTTTCAAGACACTTAAAAATTTTAAAAGAAGCTGGATTTTTAGAAGTTGATAGACAAGGTGTTTGGGCGTATTATAAAATCAAAGAAAATCTAAATCTTTTTTGTCAAGATACACTAAAAAATATCCTTAATCTTTCATTAAATCTTCCGCAATTTAATAAAGTATCTTGTCCGTGTTCTAAAGAATAATAAAAGATAGCAAAAGCTATCTAAAATATTATTTTTTATGAGAAAATTTATGAGGATGTTTGCCCTTGATATGGATTATTTTTCCATCTTGAATATCATAAGCTTGTCCAAATCCTTTAACAAAACGTCCATTGTGAAAATCAAGCTTGACTAGATGAAAATCAAGCATTGATCTAATCATTTTAATTGCTTTATCTTCTTTGACTTGTTTTTCAAATTCATCATAAATTTTATCAAATTCATCATTACGTTCGAGAATAGTTGCATAACTTTTATAGCGTAATCTTTTTCTTAGTGCTATAGAGCTAGCTTTACTTTCATCTTCTAAAAACATTATCTCAATATTTTTTGGATTAGCTTTTATGTTGTGATAATGTTCGCTTACTTCGCTAATATAAATATAATTATTAGATTGTGTTTTAAAAAATGGAGCATAAGAGCAAGTGGTTTCACCATTTGTGGTTAATGTTGCTAATATTACAGAGTTATATTGTGAAATAAATTTATCAATTTCTTTTTTAATTTCATTAGTATCATCTTCATCTTTTGCATTCAAACAAAGTTCTATAATGATATCTTTTATAGTATCTTGATCCGCTTTTTGTGGAAAGTTAATACGAAGTGCTTGATTATCATTATATAAAATGTCTAATCCATCAAAATCTACATTTTTAAGCAAGGCATTTTTTATGTTAGTAGATTGAGAAAATTTTTTACACAGATCAAGTAAATTTGATTGATGATGAGAATTCATATGATCTATAATACTTTCAAAATTCATCGAGTTATCCTTTTTTAATTTTTGAGAAACAATATCAATTATCAAATTAAATATATCTTAAAAATGATGATAAATTTTTATGTTTTTTTAATTTATTTGAGAGTATATTTCCATTTCTCATAATAATAATGATATAAATTATCATTATTGTAAAATATTAATTTTAAGTTTTAAGGTGCGTTTATGATCAAGTCAAAAAATATTTTTTTGTTTTGTTTTATGGTTTTTTCTTTAAATGGCATTTTAGTTAATGCAAGTAGTGATGTTATAGATATTGGAGAGGTTGTTGTTTCTGCTAGTGGATTTGAACAAGATGCTGATAATAATTTAAGAAATGTTATAGTTGTAGATGGTTTTTTGCTTGAGAAAAAAGGATTTACTTCTGTAGAACAAGCTTTAGAAAGAATATCTGAGATTAGTTTTGTTGATTTTGGCTTAGGTCGTAATATTGATATGAGAGGTCAAGGAAATAAGTCTAATGTAGCTGTTAAGGTTATGGTAGATGGACGAGCAATTAATGTTTTAGATAGTTCTCACGGAGTTACACCTTTAGATACTATTAATATTAACAATGTTAGTCGCATAGAAATCATACCAGGTGGTGGATCTATTATTTATGGAAATGGCACAAGGGGAGGAGTTATTAATATCATCACAAAAAAACATAAAGAGGATTCTTTTTCCATAAATGCAAAATCACAAAGCTATGAAAACATTATAGATGGTGGTAATTTTGGTTTTGATATGAGTAAAATGATAAGTGATGATATCGTTTTGACATTAAATACTCAAGGATTTGATAAGAGTGGATTTCAAAAAGGATACAATCAAAGAGGTCATTATATTAATAGCGGAATTCTTGCTGATATTAATGAAAATAGTAATTTATCGTTAAATTATAATTTTTTTAAAAGCAATAGCGAAAGTAGTGGGTATTTAACAAAAGCTCAAATAGAAAAAAATCCTAGACAAAAAGGTAATGGCGAAAATGTTACAAAGACTGATAGAAGTGAATTAAGTTTAGATTATAATTATTTTATAAATGATGCTTGGGAATTAAATTTAAGAACTTTTTGGCAAGATCAAAAAATTTTATACGATAAAGATGTTATATCTATGGCTATAAGAGGTATGAACGTTAAAGCTTATCAAGATGGTAGTGGATTTAACGATAGTATTTTAGGGTTAAATTTTAAAGCAAAGTATAATTATGATGAAAAATCTTATATTGTTACAGGGTATGATTTTTTAAATCACGAGGCAAAACGCACAAGTTTATTAAAGTATAGTGTCCCAGTAATAATTCCATATCACAATATGGAAACTATAATGAATATGAATAAACAAAGTCATTCTTGGTTTATTTTAAATTCTCATCAATTTAATGACTTTTTTGTTTTATCCGGAGGTGCTAGATACGAGTGGAATAGATACAGCACAGATAGAAGCTATAAAAATCAAATGCAAATGAATATGAGACCACCAGGCAAACCTACTAATAAAAACGAACTCATTTTCTTTGATACGAAAAAATATAATGATAATATAGCTTTTGAACTTACTCCTACTTTTATATATTCTAACACAGGTTTAGTGTATCTTAAATATGAAAGAGGCTTTATATCTCCAAGTCCTGAGCAATTAGTTAATAAAGACAATAAAAGTAAGAAATATTATTCTAGCGATTTAGATCCTGAAGTATTTAATACTTTTGAGATTGGAATTAGTGATGTATTGTGGAATTTTCACGCATTTAAATTTAGCATTTTTTACACTCAAAGTAATGATGAAATTTCGTATCTTGGAAATCCACATTCTGCATCAGGATCGTGGTGGAAGTATTATAATATAGATCAAACTAGACGCTTTGGAGCTGAAGTAAATTTAAGTCAAAAATTTTTTGATGATACTTTGATTTTTAAAGAAGGTATAACTTATATTGATGCTAGTATATCTAAAGGCGTAAATGATGGTTTGAGAATTCCTTATGTGTCTAAAATTAATCTTTTTGCTGGGGTTGATTATTATTGGAATTTAAATTTTAATTCTTTTGTTGATTTAAATTATCATTCTAGAGCTAAAGATGGTGGCGAAATTAATGAAAATACAGGAAAGATAACTCAAAATAATTGGATAAAAGATTATATGCTAATAGATATTGGCTCAAGTTATAATTATAAAAATTTACAAATTTCAGCTGGCATACGAAATTTATTTGATAAAAAGTATTACACTTATCAAGATAGCGCAAATGATCAATATTTACCAGGCATAAGAAGAAATTACTATACAGAGTTTAAGTATGTATTTTAAAATAATATTTTTTATGAATTTTAGGTTTAAATATATTTAGAAAGAGCACTTTGTTAAAATTGTTATTAAAAAGTTTAAGTCCAAGTCAAGGAGAACATAGTTTTATTTAACAAAAACATTAAATAAATTAATTTAAAAGTTAAAAATTTAGATGATATTAAAAAATATAACTATCTTAGCACAAATTATAAAAAATAATAGATAAGATTAAAAATTTAATTATTATCTAAGTGCTAATGTATAAAGCTAACTCATCACTTAAAAGATAGTTGGTGTTATAAAAAATACCATTTTTATAGGCTAATTTTCCTTTTTTGTAAAGAAAAAATGCCTTTTCTTTTTCTGTTAAATTTAATTTTTTTTCATCAATTCCAATACAGCTTCTAAGTCCTAAAAAAATATGCTCTAAACGCAAATTTTCATCACTTAAATACTCTATTTTTCTATATAATGGATCTTGTATGTATTCTTTTAATTTTTCTTTAGTGTAAAATCTTTTGTTATTTAAAAATCCTACAGCACTTAAACCACAACCTATGTAATTTTTTCCTTGCCAGTATGCAAGATTATGAAAGCATACATTTCCAAAATTACTAATTTCATATTGCGCAAATCCAATATTGCATATTTCTTCTATAAAATATTTTGCAAGTCTTGGAGCGTTTTTTTTATAATGAATTTTCTTTGCAAATTTAGTTTTTTCTTCTATGGTGAGATTATAAGCACTAATATGAGAAATATTAAGTTTGCGTAAATTTAAAAGCTCATATTGAAGCATTTTTAAATTATCTAATTTTGTATCGTATATTAAATCAATATTGATATTTTTAAAACCAACTTTATTTGCGTTATCTACGCTAGTAAAGATACTTTTTTGATTATGAATACGACCTAGAAAATTTAATTTTTTTTCATTAAAACTTTGCACACCAAAAGAAATTCTATTAATACCTAAATTTTTAATTTCTTTTAGCCAGTCAAAATTACTTGAATTTGGATTTGCCTCTATGCTTATTTCTGCATTTTTATCTAAAAAATCTTTTATAACAATAAAAATATTTTCATAAAATTTTATATCCATTAAACTAGGAGTTCCTCCTCCTATGAATATTGTTTTAATGCTTTTTTGAGAGATTTGATAAGAATTGATTTGATGTTTGATATCTTTTAAAATAGCTTTTAAATAAGCATTTTCATAGTCTTTTTTCTTTAAAGAGGTAAAAGAACAATAAAAGCATTTACTTTCACAAAATGGTATATGTATATACAAATGCATAAAAACTTCTTTAAAATAATAATAAATTTGGTATTTTTTGTTAAAATTGTATTATTTTAAAGTCAAGGATAAGAAAACAGATGAAAGAAGAAAAAAAATATCGACCTAATGTTGCTGCAGTAGTATTATCGCCATCTTATCCTTTTGAATGTAAGATATTGCTTGCAAGGCGTAATGATATGGAAGAAATATGGCAGTTTCCTCAAGGTGGGATAGATGAAGGTGAAAGTGTTAAAAATGCTTTATTGAGGGAATTAAAAGAAGAAATAGGCACTGATGAAGTGGAGATTTTAGCTGAGTTTCCTGAATGGATTAATTATGATTTTCCCTCAAAAATTGCTCAAAAAATGTGTCCATATGATGGACAAAGTCAAAAGTATTTTTTGTTAAGATTAAAAGCAAATGCAAAAATAAATTTAAATACTAAAAATCCTGAATTTAATGCTTACAAATTTGTTTTTTTAGATGAAATTTTTAGTATGACAAATCATTTTAAAAAACCTATTTATGTGAAAGTTTTAAAACACTTTAAAGAAGGAGGGTATCTTTAATGTTGGTTATTCAAAAATATGGTGGCACTAGTGTTGGGACATTAGAGCGTATAGATGAAGTTGCTAAAAGGATAGCAAAGAGTAAGGAAAAATATAATAAATTAGTAATAGTTGTTTCAGCTATGAGTGGAGTTACAAATGAATTGATTGATTTTGCTCATCATTTTAGTAAAAATCCTTCTGGTCGCGAAATGGATATGCTTTTAAGTAGTGGAGAGCGTGTTACTTCTTCATTGCTTGCTATTGCGTTAAATGAAATGGGTATAAAGGCTACTGCTTTTTCAGGACGTGATGCAGGAATTGTTACTGATAATATTCATACTAAGGCAAGAATTGAATTTATAGATACTACAAATATAAATAAAGCTTTAGAAAATGACTATATAGTTGTGGTTGCTGGCTTTCAAGGCGTAGATAAAATGGGAAATATTACAACTTTGGGTCGTGGGGGAAGTGATTTAAGTGCAGTTGCTTTAGCAGGAGCTTTAAAGGCTGATTTATGTGAAATTTATACTGATGTAGATGGGGTTTATACAACCGATCCAAGAATTGAACCTAAAGCAAGAAAATTAGATAAGATTTCTTACGAAGAAATGTTAGAACTTGCTAGTTTGGGTGCAAAAGTATTGCAAAATAGATCTGTTGAGCTTGCAAAAAAACTTAATGTTAAACTCGTTACAAGGAGCAGTTTTAATGACAATGAAGGCACGATTATTACTAAGGAGGAAAATATGGAACAAGCTTTAGTTAGTGGGATCGCATTAGATAAAAATCAAGCAAGAATTACTCTAAGAAATATTGATGATAAACCAGGTATTGCTGCTGAAATTTTTGGAATTTTAGCCAATGAAAATATTAATGTAGATATGATTATACAAAATGTAGGACTTGATGGAGCTACAAATTTAGGTTTTACTATTTTAGAAAATGAGGTAGATCTTGCAACAAATGCAGTTAAGAAAGTGCTTGGTGAAAATGCATTTATTGAGACTGATAGTGCTGTAGTGAAAGTTTCTGTCGTGGGTGTGGGTATGAAATCTCATTCTGGAGTTGCTTCTGCGGCTTTTAAGGCATTAGCAAATGAAAATATTAATATACAAATGATTTCAACAAGTGAGATTAAAATTTCAGTTATTGTGCATGAAAAATACGGCGAATTAGCTGTTAGAGTTTTACATGAAATTTATAAATTAGACGCATAATGAGTAATAGTTTTTTAAAATTCACCTTAGAGCAAATTAGACACAATGGTGTTTATATGAGTTGGTTAGAAGAAAGACGTCTTGAGTGGTCGCCTTTGATAGTTTCAAAACTTTCTTTATTACTTCAAGGATACACTTTTGTATTACTTACTGATGAAAAAAGATCTTGGTTTGAAAATTATTTTTTAAGTCAAATTAATGCTAAAAATACTAGACCATATATGCCTTTTGTTTCTTTAAAGGGTATATATAATCAAACTTGTAAAAATCAAGAAGATATTGCTTTATTAAATGATTTGTTGAGTATTTCTTTTCCAAATGGATATGTATATTTTTATATAGGTAAAAATTTAGATTTTAAATCACAAATTGCAAGGTCTAAAGAAGATAGTTTGCTTTGGCTTTTTGATGAGCAGTTGCAAAATAGTTTTTATCTTTCTTCAAATGATAAAGATCTTGATTTTAAGTTAATTTCTTTATATAAAATTTTTGATCAAAGTATAGATGCAACAATTTTTTCTAAGGTAGAAATTTGAATTTAAGAAATAAAATCATCATACACGATGATTTTGATTTTATACAAGATAAACTTATCGAGGAATTTGGAGCTAACAAAATCAAGTTTTTCATACCTAAAAATCCTGATATTGAACTAAGACTTAATGATTTAACCTATGATAAAAATGCTCAAGCAACAGCAAAGGCTATAATGAAAGAAAGTTATATAGCTGAATCTAATACTAAAATTATAGTTATTATGGCAAGAGCTTTTCGTGAAGAAGCACAAAATTTTTTATTAAAAATTTTTGAAGAACCACCTAAAAATGTTTGTTTTGTTATAGTTGCTCCATCTAAGAATGTTTTTTTGCCTACTATTCTTTCAAGATTTATAGTAGAAAAATATAAGATTAAAAAGGAAAAATTTCCACTTAAAATTGATTTTAATAAAATTGATTTATCTAGCATTTTAAATTTTATAAAGCAGTATGAAAATGTAGATAAAAATGAGTGCTTAAGTATTATTGACTCTTTAAGTTATGAGTCTTTTAAACAGGGGATTAAATTAAATGATGATGAAATAGATTTTTTTTATAAAGCTTATGAGCTTATAAAATTAAATGCTAAGCCGTCTATTGTATTAAGCACCATTATGTTGATATTATATGAGAGAAAAAATGAAAATTACTAAAATTAATTCAAATACTAAATTTAAACAAATTTCATCTTTAATTAAACCTCACAAAATAGGTGAAAAAATAATGAGCAAAAAGGCTCAAATTCATTTTTTTTACATTCAAAATTTAAAAGCACCCGCTGCAAATATACTAAAACAAGACGCTTTAAGGATAGGAGCAGAACTTGTAACTCATAAAGAAGTGATATTAGGAAAAGATTATACAAATGCTTTGTTGATGGCTACAGATGAGCAAATTCAAAAACTTATATTTAAAGAAAAAATGCAAGATTTTGATTTAAAAGACTTAGCAATATTTTTAGAAAAATCATTTAACAAGCCAGCATATCCACAATTAATGGCTGTTTTAAATATCAATAATGATAGTTTTAATCCACAAAGTAGAGTTAATGAATTTACTTTTGAAAAAAGATTAAATGAGCTTATTGAGTTAAAACCAGATTTTATAGACATAGGTGCTGTATCATCAAGACCTGGTAGTGTGTATTGTGGTAAAAAGGAGGAATTTAAGCGCTTAAAAAATATACTTGATTTAATATATAAAAAATCATATTACAAAGAAAGTATTTTTAGCTTAGATAGTTTTGATGAATATTCCTTAGAATACGCACTTGATAGAGGATTTAGATTAATTAATGATATTAGCGGACTTGCTAATGAAAATTTAGCTAAACTTGCTGTTAAATTTAATGCAAATTATTGTCTTATGCATATGCAAAATACTCCATTAACTATGCAAAATAATCCCTCTTATAAAGATATCATACAAGAGCTTAGTGATTTTTTTGAAGAAAAATTATTAGTTTTAAAGCAATATGGTGTTAAAGATGTAATTTTAGATGTTGGTATAGGTTTTGGAAAAACTTCTAAGCACAATATGATACTTATTAAACATTTAGAACATTTTTTACAATTTCAAAAGCCATTGTTAATAGGAGCTAGTAGAAAAAGTATGATAGATGTGTATTTTCCAAGTAAAATTGAAGAAAGATTAGCTGGTAGTTTGTATTTGCATTTAGAAGCTTTTAAAAATGGTGCAAGTATTATAAGAACGCATGATTTATATGAGCATAAGCAAATGTTTGAACTAGTAAAAGCTATAGATGAGGTTACAATATGACTTATGAAGAGTATTTGAAAAATGTAAAACTTGCTAATTTATGGATGAGGGCATATTATGAAGAAGATGAGCCTTTAGCAAGCGATGATGAATATGATAAACTTATTAGAGAGCTTAAAGAATTTGAAAATATTAACAAAGACAAAATCGACAAGGAATCTCCTACTCAAAAAATAGCACCAACTTTGCAAAGTGAATTTCATAAAATTACTCATCTAAGTAAAATGTGGTCGATGGAAGATGTATTTAATGATGATGAATTTAAAGCTTGGGCTAAGAGAGCAAAAAATGAATATGATTTTTTTATAGAACCTAAATTTGATGGAGCTAGTTTAAATTTAGTTTATGAAAATGGTTATTTAATCAGCGGTGCCACAAGGGGTGATGGGCAAATTGGAGAAAATGTTACTTTAAATGTTAAAATGATTGATAATATTCCACAAACTATAGCTTATAAAGAAAAGATTGAGATTCGCGGTGAAGTAGTTATTTTAAAGGAAGATTTTGTAAAAATTAATCAAAAAAGGCTAGAAGATAATTTAAGTGTATTTGCTAATCCACGTAATATGGCCAGTGGATCATTAAGACAACTTGATACAAAAATAACTAAAGAAAGAAAATTAAAATTTTTTCCTTGGGGAATAGGTTATAACACTTTAAATTTTTCAAAACATTCGCAAGTAGTGGAATTTATAAGAAATCTTGGTTTTTTAAAAGATGATTTTGCATTTTATTGTAAAGATATTGATGAGGTATTAAAAAAATATAAAGAATTGTTAAATTTAAGAGATACAAAATCTATGATGATAGATGGTATGGTCGTAAGAGTGGATAATTTAAAACATTGTCAGTTGCTAGGATATACAATTAAGTTTCCTAAATTTATGGTAGCTTTTAAATTTCCAGCTTTAGAAAAAACTACCACTTTACTTGGAATTAATCTGCAAGTAGGAAGAAGTGGTGTTATTACTCCTGTTGCTGTGTTAGAGCCAGTAAATTTAGATGGAGTTATAGTTAAATCAGCGACTTTACATAATTTTGATGAAATTTCTCGACTTGATTTAAAAATAGGTGATAGTGTAAATGTGATACGTAGTGGAGATGTAATTCCTAAGATTACTAAGGTTTTTACTCAAAGAAGAGATGGTTTAGAACTTAGTATAACTAAGCCTAAAATTTGTCCAGAATGCGCTAGTGAGCTTTTAGATGAAGGTGCGTTTTTAAAATGTCAAAATTTAGATTGTAAAGCAAGATTGATAAATTCTATTATTTATTTTGTTTCTAAAAAATGTCTTAATATTGATGGGCTCGGTGAAAATATAGTTGAGCTTTTATTTAAAGAAGGAAAGATTACTAATATTGAGAGTATTTTTTTTCTAAAACATAGTGATTTTGAAAATTTAGAAGGTTTTAAAGAAAAAAAGATTGCAAATATTTTAAATGCTATTAAAGAGGCAAAAAATTGTCCTTTAAGTAAATTTATCACAGCCTTGGGTATTGAGCATATTGGTGAAGTAGCGGCTAAAAAATTAGCTAATACTTTCGGATTTGCTTGGTATAAGCAAGATTATAATACATATGAAAATTTAGAAGGTTTTGGTAAGCAAATGGCAAAAAGCTTGCAAGAATTTATTAAAGTTAATTATCATAGGATTGAGCATTTTTATGAGATTTTAATTTTAGAAGAAGAAAAAAATACAATAACACACAATGTAAATATTTCTAATAAAATTTTTGTTATCACTGGAACTTTATCCAAATCAAGAGATGAATTTAAGCAATTACTAGAACTTTATGGAGCTAAAGTAAGCTCTAGTGTGTCTAAAAAAACTGATTTTCTTTTATATGGAGAAGATGCTGGAAGTAAATTGCAAAAGGCACAAGAATTAGGGGTTAAATGTATTAGCGAAATAGAATTTTATAAGTTATTAAAAGAATGATATAAATGAGATTTGATGTTTTTGTAAGCCAAAAATTAAATATTAGTCGAAATAAGGCATATGAATTGATAGAAAATCAGCAAATATTGCTAAATGGTGAATTTAAAAAGACTTCTTATAATATAGAAAGTATTAAACCTTTAGCAGATGAAAATTTCAAATTAACACTTTTAGAAGAATTTTTTGTAAGTAGAGCTGCATATAAATTAAAGTATTTTTTACAAAATTATTCTATTGATATTGCAAATAAAATTTGTCTTGATATAGGATCATCTACAGGAGGATTTGTGCAGATTTTACATCAAAAAAATGCTAAAACAATTTACGCTTTAGATGTAGGCTCTAATCAACTTCATCAGGATTTGAAAACATTAGATAATATTATTTTATGTGAAAATACAGATTTAAGAAATTTTAATAGCAAAATAAAATTTGATGTAATCACTTGTGATGTGAGTTTTATATCATTGATACATTTGCTATCTTATATTAATAATTTAGCAAAAGATATGATTATTTTACTTTTTAAACCTCAATTTGAAGTTGGAAAAAATATCAAACGCAATAAAAATGGCGTTGTAAAAGATGAAAAAGCTATTAAACAAGCTAGGGCTAATTTTGAAAAAGAATGTGCTAAGCTTGGTTGGATTTTACAAGCAACACAAATTTCAAAGTTAAAAGGAAAGGAAGGTAATGTGGAATTTTTCTACGCCTATAGAAAAATTTAATATTAAAAATTTAGCTATAGGATGTTTTGATGGTATGCATCTTGGGCATTTAGAGCTTTGTAAGCATTTAGATAAAAATTCTGCACTTTTAATTATTTTTAAGAATGAAGATAATTTTTTGACACCAAGAAATTTTAGAAATAAAATTGTGAATTTACCATTAGTTTTTTTGAATTTTGAAAAAATCAAACATTTAAATGCAAAAGATTTTTTAAATTTATTATTAAATGAATTTAATAATCTAGAAAAAATCGTCGTAGGATATGATTTTAAATTTGGTAAAGAAAGAAAGTGGAGTGCTAAAAATATACAAGAACTCTGTGGAATTAAAACTATTATTGTAGATGAATTTAAAAAAAATAATGTAAGCGTTCATACGAGTATGATTAAAAAAATGTTGCAAAATGGACAAGTTTTTGACGCTAAAATATATCTTGGTAGATTTTATAATATCATTGCAGACGTTGTTAAGGGGCAAGGTATTGGTTCAAAATTATTATTTGCAACAATTAATTTAAAAGCAAATAATTTTTTTTTACCAAAAAATGGTGTTTATGCAAGTATTGTTAAATTTTATCACAAATCTTTTCATAGCATTACATTTTTGGGCATACGATCAACGGATAAAAACTTTTCATTAGAAACACATATTTTAATGGATAATTTTAATGAGCTAGTGCCACAGAGTGTAGAGCTTGAATTTATTTATTATATAAGAGAAAATAAACAATTTGATAATTTTATAGATTTAAAAAAACAAATTAGCCAAGATATTGTGCAGGCTAAGCAAATTTTAGGAAATTTAAATGAAAGATAATATTTTTCAAAAGCCTTTAGAAAAACAATTTGAATTTGATGCTGATGTTGCTAGTGTTTTTGATGATATGGTTTCACGATCTGTGCCATTTTATACTCAAAATCTTAAACTTATAGTGGATATTGTTGCATATTTTGCACAAAATAGTGCTAAAATTTGCGATCTTGGTTGTTCTACTTCTAGTTTATTGTTGGCATTATTTGAAAGAAGAAAAGATCTTATCTTAAGCGGTGTTGATAATGCTCAAGCTATGTTAAATATAGCAAAAAATAAAACTAACGCTTTTGGAGCTAAGATAGATTTTTATAATAAAAATTTAGATGAATTTATTTTTTTTAAAAATGATATTTTTATAGCCACTTATACTATGCAATTTATTCGCCCGCAAAAAAGACAAGAGATTATTAACAAAATTTATGAGAATTTAAATGATAATGGTATTTTTATTATGAGTGAAAAAATTCTTTATGAAGATGCAAGAATTTCTAAAAAGATGATAGAAATTTATGAAAATTACAAACAAGAACAAGGCTATACTAGATTAGAAATTGCTACTAAAAGGGAAGCACTTGAAAATATCCTTATACCATATACACAAAATGAAAATATCACAATGCTTAAAAATGCAGGTTTTGCAAAAATAGAAAGCATATTTAAATGGGTAAATTTTGAAACATTCGTGGCTTTTAAATAAAAATGTTTGATTTTTAAATCAAACATTAAATCTAAAATGTATCACATCTCCATCTTCGACAATATAATCTTTTCCTTCAAGGCGTAATTTTCCAGCTTCCTTAGCACCGCTTTCACCTTTATGAGTAATAAAATCCTCATAGGAGATTACTTCAGCTTTTATAAATCCTTTTTCAAAATCATTATGAATCACACTTGCTGCTTTTGGAGCTTTCCAGCCTTTTTGAATGGTCCATGATCGAACTTCAATTTCTCCAGCAGTAAAATAGCTAATTAAATTTAATTTTGAAAAAGCCGTGCGTATAACAACTTCAAGACCACTATTTTCTACACCTAGAGATTTTAAAAACTCTTCACTTTCTTCATCACTTAAGTCTATCATTTCTTCTTCTATTTTAGAACAAAGCTTAATGACTTCATATCCTGATTTAGAAGCAAATTCTTTTAAAGCTTTCACGTATTCATTATCGTTTAAAAGAGAATTTTCATCTACATTAGCGCCAAAAATTACTTCTTTAGCAGATAATAATCTTAATTCTTTTATGAGTGCATTATAAATTTCATTTTTATTTGAGAAAGAATTTGCATTGTTATTTTGATTTAAATGCTCTAAAAGTGCATTGGCAACTTCAAGAGTTTCTTTAGCTCCTTTTTCGTTAGCTTTTACACCTTTTGTAAGTTTTTCTATTTTTTTACTAAGTTGTTCAATATCTGCTAAAATCAGCTCTGTTTCTATGATTTGTGCATCTCGCACAGGATCTATACTTCCTGCTATATGAGTGATATTTTCATCATCAAAACAACGAACTATGTGTAAAATCATTTCTGTTTCTCGTATATTTGCAAGAAATTTATTTCCTAGACCTTCACCTTTGCTAGCACCTGCAACTAAACCAGCTATATCAACAAATTCTATATTTGATTTTATGATTTTTTGAGGACGGGCTATTTTAGCTAATTCTTTCAAGCGATGATCGGGCACTGCAACTATAGCTTTATTTGGTTCAATAGTGCAAAATGGATAATTTGCGCTTTCTGCATTTTGTGCTTTTGTTAAAGCATTAAAAGTTGTAGATTTACCAACGTTTGGAAGACCTACTATGCCAACTGATAAACTCATTGATTTTTCCTTGAAAGATAAAGTAAATAAGTAAGACACATTCTTACTCCAGCTGAACTTGCTCCAAAGCTATGATAAGCCCAATTTTTCTCTAAATAAGCAGGACCTGCTATATCTAAATGCAACCATTTATCTTTATATTCATCTTTAATAAAAGAATTTAAAAATAATCCAGCCGTAATAGCTCCGCCATATCTACTAGATGATGTATTACTAACATCTGCTATATTTGACTTTATAAGTTCTTTTAAATAAGGATTAAAATGTAAAATAGTGGCTAAATCCCCACTTTTTTTACTAATTTTATAAAAATTATTTTGTAATTCTTCATTATTCCCCATAATGGCACTTGTATATTCTCCAAGTCCTACAACGCAGGCTCCAGTAAGTGTGGCAAGGTCTATGATTAGATCAGGTTTTAAGTCTTGAGCATAAGATAAACAATCAGCTAAAACTAGCCTACCTTCAGCATCGGTATTTCTAACTTCTATGCTTATTCCTTCTCTTGAAATAAGAATATCATCAGGTTTGTAAGCATTGCCACCTATCATATTCTCTGTAGCACCTATTATAGAGTGAATTTCTATGTCTAAATTTAATTCACTCGCTCCTTTTATGATAGCCATAACAGCAGCACCGCCACTTTTATCTGATTTCATTGTAAGCATATAATCAGCCGGCTTTAAACTAAGCCCACCACTATCGTAAGTTAGGCCTTTTCCGACAAATACTACTTTCATTTTTGAATTTTTTGGCTTATAAGATAGATGTATAAGCTTTGGTGGGTGAATTGAAGCACGATTTACAGCTAAAAATGCTTGCATTTTTTCTTTTTCTAAAAAATCACTTTCATAAATTTCACAAGAAATATTTTTATCATTTTTAGCTAAGTCTAAAGCATCTTGAGCCATTTTACTTGGTGTGTATATTTGAGGAATTTCATTAACAATATCTTTTGCAAAATTACAAGCATTGGAAAAAATTTCTCCATATTTTATACCAATTTTAGCTTCATTAATATCGTATTTTTTATCATTAATTTCATCTTTTGATATGATTATATTTTTTAGTTTTGTTGGAGTTTTATCTTTTTTGTATTTATCAAATTCATATGCTCCAAAATTAAAACCTTGCACAAGAGCATTAAAGCTATTTACAACACAAGCTCCAACAACACTTTTAGTTTTAACACTTTGAATTTCTAGTTTTTTTAAGGCTTTATACACATTTGCAAAAGCAAGTCTGATACTTTCATATTCTAAACTTTTTAATTCACCATATATAATTTTATTTTGCATATCAAGGCATATACCTTCACCTTTAAAATTCATAATTTTAAAAAGTTCTTGACTTTTAAAATGGCTATCAATTTCTTTATTTTGAATTAAAATAATTTCAAAATCAGCTTCTATGGAATTTATATCTTTATCTTTAAAATCAAAAATCATTTACGAATCCTTTTTTTAAGTATTGATTTTTCTATTTGTTTTATGCTAAAAAATAATATTAACAAAAAGCAAGCTGCAATAGGTATTGCAAAATACCAATGTTTTCCAGCCCACTCAACACCAATCCAAATTTGCTTTCCAAAAAACCAAGCAAGCAATATAGTTATAGCCGCCCAAGCCCAAGCACTCATAAGATTGATGAAAGCAAATTTCTTAGCACTATATCTTGTTAATCCTATACTCATAGGTATTATAGTTCTAAAACCATACATATATCTTTGTATAAATATAATTGGCCAGCCAAAACGTTGCAGCAATAGGTGTGCTATGGCAAATTTACGCCTTTGAGTGTGTAGCTTTTTTTGTATGTATTTTTTGTTATATCTTCCTATATAAAAATATATCTGATCCCCGATAAATCCTCCCAAACCAGCTACAAAAATGATTAATCCTAAATTAACATGACCTTCGTGTGCGAAAATTCCTGCGAGAATTAAAGCGAGCTCACCTTCAAGTATGCACCATAAGAAAACTATAGCATAGGCCCAATTTTTATAATCGTATAAGAGTTGCTTTAAAAATTCTTCCATTTTTATATCTCCAATACACTATAAACAGAAGTTAATTGTGATAATTGTTTGCTACCTTCAAGATCTTTTAAATTTAATAAAAAACACGCTTCTATGCAATTTGCATTTAATCTTTGTATAAGTTTTACTGCTGCTATTGCGGTGCCACCTGTTGCAATTAGATCATCTATAAGCAAAACTCTAGCGTTTTTAGTATTATTAAATGCGTCGATATGAATTTCTAAAATATCTTCTCCATATTCTAAGAAATATTTTTCTTGTAAGCATTTTCCTGGCAATTTTCCAGGTTTTCTAATTGGTATAAAAGGTAATTCTAATTTTGCACTTAATGCAGCACCAAATATAAAGCCACGACTTTCTATACCGGCTATATAATCAATATTTGAATTTTTATATTTTTCTATCAAATGATTTATTAAAAAAGAAAATGCTTCTTTATTGTTTAATAAAGTTGTAATATCTCTAAAAACAATACCTTTCTTAGGAAAATCTTTTATAGCTCTAATGCTATCTAATAAATATTTTTTATTTTGTTCATTCATCATAATAATGCCTCTATTTTTACTTCTAATTCTTTAATCTTTTGTCTTAACTTTTCATTTTCTATACGATATTGTGAATTTCTTGTTCTAAGTGAGGTTAAATCAGCTTTGCTTTTGTTGAGTTCTTCGGTTAAAATATCAATATTTCCTAAGCTTCTTTGGAGTTGAATTTGTAGTTTTCGTATAACTATTTCTGTATCATCAAGATTTCTTTTAATATAATCTTTTGCTATTTTTTCTTTATCAAGCAAAGTTTTATAATAAAGCAACATAATGGTCATATAAATACTAATACAAATTAATATTGTTAATATAAGCCAACTAAGTATCATATAAGTTCCTCTATTTTACTAATTCTTTGACAATGTCTCCCACCGCTAAAAGAGGTGTTAATGAAACTAGTGATAATTTCAAAAGCCATATCAATACCGATTAATCTTGAACCTAATGCTAAAACATTTGCATCATTATGTTCTCTTGAGAGTTTAGCACTCAATGGTTCATTACATAAAGCACAACGTATATTTTTATGACGATTTGCGGCTATGCTCATACCTATACCAGATCCACAGATTAAAATACCAAATGTTTTTTCATCAATCTTAGAGCTTAATGAGTGTGCAAAATCAGGATAATCACAACGATTAGCATCAAAAGGTCCAAGATCTTCATAGGTGATTTTTAGATCTTTTAAAAATAGGATAATTT
The DNA here is from genome assembly GCF_020024835.1 of Campylobacter sp. GTDB lineage: Bacteria > Campylobacterota > Campylobacteria > Campylobacterales > Campylobacteraceae > Campylobacter_D. Next base: position 18,213 of record NZ_JAHHTD010000007.1, read on the forward strand.
CTTCTTTAAGTTTAAAGCCGGCGTGATCACTAGCAATAAAAATTTTCTCTTTTAACATAGAATTCACTTTTTTTGAAAAATTTAGAGCTTTAATTCTATCATATTTAATTAAAATTTTTCTTTCTTTTATACAATAAGGCTTAATAATTGTTTTAAATTCACATTATGCTATAATGAGTTCTAAAGTTTATAGCAAGTATGTCTTAAGAGGTGAAAATGAAATTAATACTAATTGGTTCTTCAACTGGTGGTCCAGGTCAACTTAAATTTTTACTTAATGATATTGATTTAAAAGAATGCAGTGTAGTTATAGCACAGCATATGAATCCAGCATTTATACCTTCTTTTGTAAATCAATTTAACAAAGAAGCTATAAGTGAAGTTGTTATGGCAAGTGATAAAGAAGTTATTAAAAGCGGTAAAATTTATATTTGCCAAAAAAATATGGTCTTAAGTGGAAATAATACTTTAGTTTTAAATATGACAGATGAACCAAGTAGTTTTAATCCAGGTATAGATGTGCTTTTTAACTCAGCATTAAAACTTTGCAAGTATAATAAAATTTTAGCTATGGTTATGACTGGAATGGGAGATGATGGTGCTAAATCTTTATTTGAGCTTTATAAATTAGGTGTAAAATGTTTATGCGAGAATGAAGAAAATTGCGTTGTTTATGGTATGCCTAAAAAAGCTAAAGAATTAAATCCTTTTTTAAAACCAATGAGTTTGATTGAGCTTAAAAAAGAAATTACACACTTTGCAAATTCACAGGAAAAATAATGATAAAAATAAATAAAAATGAATTAAATGATTTTATTGCAGTTGTAGAACAAATTAGTGGTAATAATCTTGCGACAAAGCGTGATATTTTACTTACTAAACTTCCTAAATTTTTAGAAGAATTGGGATTAAATAGTCTTAGTGAGCTAAATGGTAAAGCAATGCTTCAGAGAAATTTAAAGCAAGAGATAATGAATTTTATCACGGTTTGTGAAACTTATTTTTTTAGAGAATTAGAGCAATTAAAAGATGTAGTCTTTTATGTAAAAAATCTTGGACGTCCTGTGAATATATTATGTGCACCCTGTTCAAGTGGGGAAGAAGTGTATTCTTTGGCTATTTTAGCAAGTGAAAATTTTGTTAAAGATATGAATATTGTTGGTATAGATATTAATAAAAATATGATAGATCGCTGTAGTAAAATGATTTATTCAGAGCGTTCTGTTTCGAGATTAAGCATTGTAGAAAAAAAGCGTTTTTTTGAAGCTAAAGATGATATGTATCATTTAAAAAAAGAGACTTTAACGTGTAGATGTCGTTTTGAGCTTTGCAATGTTTTTGATGATGCTTTGTTTAGACTTGGTAAATTTGACATTATTCTTTCAAGAAATATGATGATTTATTTTGATCGGGATTTTAAGATTAAACTTATGGAGCGTTTTCATAAGATTTTAAATAAAGATGGCAGGGTTTATCCTGGGAATTCTGATCTTGTCCCTGAAACAGCATATTTTGAAAAGAAAATTTCAGCAGGTGGTATGTATTATAGTAAGATAGATTAAAGAAATTTTTTATTAAACCAGTGCCAGTATAATGCCCCAAAAATAAAACATACACCTAAGCTAAAAGTAAAATAACTTAATTTGACTTTATAAAATTCAAATAAATATCCTGTAAAAAAGACGATAATAGCACTAAAGGTTAAAAATACCATATCATTATAGGCTATGACTCTACCATAATATTTTTTATCGCATTCATTTTGCAAAAGTGTATAGGTGTAGCTCCATAATGAAGAGGTGCAAAATCCTGCTGCTATTAATCCAATAAAAGCAAGATAAAAATTAAATTGCAAACTTGACCAAAGGATTAAGCCAAAACCTTGAGCAAGATATAAAAACACTAATGTCTTTTTGCTAATATAAGAGCTTAAAATATATGGTCCTGTAAGTAAAGATAAGGCTCTTATAGCATTAGATAGTCCTATAGCTAAAGGAATGGATATGATATTTGCATATTTGTATTCAGCTAAAAGAGTGATTAAAACATCATAAGCTGTAATTCCAACTATACCATGAAGTAATATTAGATGAATGATTTTTTTATTGTTAAATACATATATTAATCCTTCTTTTACGAGGATAAAAATATTATTTTGTGTTGTATTTTTCTCATCAGGTAAAATAATTTTTTTTAAAATAAGTATAACGCAAAATAGCATTAAAGTATCTACGATAAAAGCAGGTTTAACTCCAAAAAAATTGATAAACAAACCAGCTATAGCCATACCTAAAGCATAAGAAACAGCCCAAATGATACTATGAAGCTCATTGCCAAGTTTTAATTCTTGTGGGGTTAAAATTTTTGGTAAAACAGACATTTCTGTTTGAAAATACATACTAGCAACGGCCATACGAATGAAAGTTAAAAGATATAAAAACCAAAGCATAGTTAAAGAATTTACAAAAATAAGCATAAAAATCGAAAACATTTCAATAATAATCATACTCATTAATAAATTTTTAGGTTTGAATCTATCAACTATTACTCCATTAATTGGTGCAAGTATGATTGAAGGCAAAAAAACAAAAATAGTTGAAAATCCTATGATATTAGCAGGAGCACTAAGATCTTTTGTTAAAAGAGTAAATACGCCAACTTGAGAAAACCAAGCTCCAAAATAGCTTATGAATTGGATAATGGCTAATAATCTAAAAGTTTTGTTGTTTTTAAGCAACATTTTGTAAGTCATAATAACCCTAATTTATTTTTGATTGAGATTTTAAACTAAAGAGATTAGATTATATCGTTTTTAAAATTATTTTACATTTAAATGATATAATTTACGATTTTAAAGGTCAATTATGAGTAGAATAGATAAAAAAGAAGCTTTAAATTTACTTCAATATGCCTCTTTAAATGAGCTTGGAGAAATGGCTTATGAAAAAAAAATAAAAATTCATCCTGATAAAATTAGCACTTTTGTAGTAGATAGAAATATAAATTATACAAATATTTGTTGTATTGATTGTGATTTTTGTGCATTTTGTAGAAAAGAAAAAGATGATGATTCTTATGTTTTAAAATATGAAGAAATTGGTAAAAAAATAGAAGAATTGCAAGCTATAGGTGGAACGCAAATTTTATTTCAAGGTGGTGTTCATCCAAAACTTAAAATAAAATGGTATGAGGATTTACTTTCTTATATAACAACTAATTATCCTACTATAGCCGTGCATGGTTTTTCAGCTGTTGAGATTGCATATATTGCTAAAGTTTCTAAAATCTCTATAGAAAATGTTTTAAAAAGACTTCAAGATAAAGGGCTTTTTTCTATCCCTGGAGCTGGTGCTGAAGTATTAAGTGATAGAGTAAGAGACATAATAGCTCCTCATAAATGCGATACAAAAACTTGGTTAAAAATACATGAAAGTGCTCACAATCTTGGTATGAAAAGCACAGCTACTATGATGTTTGGTACTATTGAAACTGATGAGGAACTTATAGAACATTTTGATTATTTAAGAAATTTACAAGATAAAACAAATGGTTTTAGAGCTTTTATTTTATGGTCATTTCAAAGTCAAAATACACCTTTAATTCAAAAACATCCAGAAATTATAAAACAAAGTTCAAATAGATATTTAAGATTGTTAGCTTTAGCCAGACTTTACTTAGATAATTTTAAAAATTTACAAAGTTCTTGGGTAACGCAAGGATCTTTAATAGGACAACTCGCACTTAAATTTGGTGCTAATGATTTGGGTTCGACTATGATGGAAGAAAACGTTGTGGCAGCAGCTGGTGCAAGATATAGAATGAATCAAGAACAAATGATAGAGTTGATAAAGGATATTGGAGAATTTCCTGCTAAGCGTGATACAGCTTATAATATTTTAGAAAGGTTTTAATGTTAAGTTTAAAAATTAAAAATATTAATGTAGATATTATTTATGAGTATGAAAATGATTTACCTATAGTTTTTTTTAAGTTAATTTTTAAAAATGCTGGAAAAATATCAGAAAAACAAAATGCCGGATTAGCAAGTATGCTTGCTAGGGTATTTAATGAAGGAAGCAATGATGATTTTTTTAAGAAATTAGAATATAAAGCCATAACAATGTATGCTGAATCTAATTTTGAACATTTTAAAATTAATATTAGGTGTTTAAAAGAGCATTTTGATTTTGCTATAGAAAAATTAGAAGAATTACTTCTTAATGTTCGTTTTGAAGAAAAGATTTTGCAAAGACTAAAAATTATAGCTATTGGAGAACTTTTAAGTTTGAATACTGATTATGATTACCAAGCTGAAAGACTTTTAAATAAAAATGTTTTTAAAGATGAAATTTTTCAAACAGGAATTGAAGGAAGTAAAGAAAGTATAGAAAAAATTTCATTAAAAGAATTAAAAGACTTTATGAGTGAGAATTTAAATTTAAATAATGCTCTTTTTGTTTTTGGCGGCGATATTAAAGAAGATGAAGTAAGGGCAAATGCGGAAAAAATTGGTGCTTTATTAAGTGCAGGGACGCAAAAATGTAGTAAAAAATTTCAATTATTAGATAAAAATACTGAAAATATTGAATTTAAAAATACTAAGCAAGCTTATATTTATTTTTGTTCTCCTTTGTATGTTGATGTTAATGATGAGTGTGCATATTTAGCTAAACTTGCTTTATTTATACTTGGACAGGGTGGTTTTGGATCAAGATTGATGGAAGAAATTAGGGTTAAGAGAGGTTTAGCATATTCTGCTTATGCTAAATTAGATATTAATTTAAATTATAATAGAGTATTTGGATATTTGCAGACTAAAAACGAAAGTGCAAAATTAGCAAAAGATGTAGTAAAAAATGTATTTGAAGAATTTGTAAGCAATGGTGCAAATGAAAAAGAATTTGAAATTACTAAGAAATTTTTAATAGGTTCTATGCCTTTGCGTTATGAAAGTTTAAGTAAAAGACTTGAAATTATGGTTAATGAATACTTATTGGGTTTGAAATTTAAAAATGGAAATGGAAAAAATAAAAAATTCAAATTTAGAAGAATTAAATTTATTTATTAAGAAACATAATGAGATTAAAAAACTTAGTTTCGCAAGTATAGAAAATGAAGGTTGATGAAAAAGAATTACAATTACTTAATAAACTTGGTGTTAAAAATTGTATCGATCTTGCATTAATTTTTCCAAAAAAGATTGACGATTATCGTATTAAAAAGATACCAGAAGAAGGATTTTGCACTCAAAATATTAAAGTATTAAATTTAAGATTTCATTCCTTAAAACTTTTCATACAATGTGAATGTTTAGAATGGAAAATAAAAGCTAGTATAGTTATTTTTAATCCTAAAAAATGGCATTTTAATATTTTTAAAATTTCAAATCAAATTTGTATTTATGCAAAGATGAATTATTTTAATGGATTGTGGCAATTTATTAATCCGCAAGTTATAAAAAATGCTAATATAGTTTTTCCAAGGTATAAAATTGCTTCAATTAAAGATAGTCAAATAAAAGATATTATCGAAAAATATGTTAATGAAGTAAATTTACAAGCTTTAAGTTTGGAACAAAAATATATTAATCTTCTTTTAAATTTACATTCTTACAATGAAAAATCTATTTATTTATTTAAGAATTTTGAGCAAGTTATTGAAGATATTAAGTATATTGAAATTTTTAATTATATTCAGCGCTTAAGAGTAAAGAAAAATACACAAAAAGCTTATAAAATAAATGTTTTTGATATTACAAAATGGCTTGATGAGCTAGAGTTTAAACCTACAAATGATCAACTTTTAGCTATAGAAGATATAAAAAAAGATCTAAAAAGTGATGTGGCTAAAAGAAGAGTTATTATGGGAGATGTAGGGTGTGGAAAAACTTTAGTCTTACTTGCTGCTAGTTTGCTTGTGTATCCTAAAAAATCTGTATTGATGGCTCCAACTAGTATTTTAGCTGAGCAAATTTATCAAGAAGCTAAAAAACTTTTGCCTAAATTTATGAATATTGTTTTATTAAAAGGTGGAAAAAAAGAAAAAAATATAGATTCTTTAAAAGATGAAGCACATCTTATAATAGGAACGCACGCTTTGATTTATCAAGAAAATTTTGATGCAGTGTTAGTAATGATAGATGAGCAACATCGCTTTGGTTCAAATCAAAGACAAAAAATTGCGACATTAAATCAAAAATTTGACTTAACTCCTCACATAGTGCAGTTTTCAGCCACTCCTATACCAAGAACATTATCTATGATACAAAGTGAATTAGTTAATTTTAGTTTTATTAAGCAAATGCCATTTGAAAAAAATATTCAAACTTTTTGTATCCAAGATAAAGATTTTAAATTTTTGCTTAAAAAAATAGACGAAGAGTTGGCCAAAAATCATCAAATAATCATAGTTTATCCTCTAGTAGATAAGAGTGAAACTATTGATTATTTATCTTTAGAAGAAGCTAAAAAATATTGGTTTTCTAAGTATAAAAATGTTTATGTTACTCACGGAAAAGATAAAAATAAAGATGAAATTTTAAAAGAATTTAAAGATAAAGGTGATATTTTGCTTTCTACGACCGTTGTTGAAGTAGGAATTTCTTTACCAAAACTTAGTGTTATCGTTATAGTTGGTGCTGAAAGATTGGGGCTTGCAACCTTACATCAATTAAGAGGACGAGTTGGTAGAGTGGGGCTTGATAGTTTTTGTTATTTATATACAAAATTAAAAGAAATTCCAAATCGTTTGCTTGAATTTTCTAAAACTTTAGATGGTTTTAAGATTGCTGAACTTGATTTAAAAAATCGCTTAAGTGGAGATTTATTAGATGGTAAGGTGCAACATGGTAATCAATTTAAATATTTTGATTATGCTAAAGATGAGAAAATATTATTGCAAGTTAAAAAATATTTTGAAAAAATGAAAGATTAATTGTGGATAAGCATTTTGAAATTTTAGCCTCTTTAGGAGAAAAACGAAAGTTTAAAAAAGGAAATATTTTATTTTTTCAAGGAGATGAAGCTAAAAAAATTTTAATTTTATTAGATGGTAAAGTGCGATTATATAAGGTAAATTCGAGGGGTTTTGAATTTACTTTACATATTTTAAATCACACTAGTTTTATAGCTGAAATGCCTGTATTTAAAGAAATTGAATACCCTGTAAATGCTATATGTGAAGAAGATTGCGAAATTTGTATTATTGATTTTGTGTATTTTAAAAGATTGTGTATGGAAAATGGAGAAATTAGCTTTTTACTTTTGAGTTCTTTGTTTGAAAAAATTAGAATTTTAGAAAATTTTATAAAACAAAAATCACTTGATTTAAAGACTAGATTGTTAAAGTTTTTAATAGAAAATGAAGAAAAATTGCACAAACTAAAACAAAAAGAAATTGCCACTATGCTTAATATTCCTCCAGAATCTTTATCAAGATTTTTAAAAGAATTTAAACATATTTTACTTATTGATACAAATAAAGGTAAAATTACAATTTTAAATAAGGAGAAGATACAAGATTTGATTAAGTCTTTTTAAGTCTTATTTGTTACAATAATATCAAAAAATGGGAAGGTTATATGGATTTTGATTTTTTAATCAAATTTAGTCCAATGTTTATGCAAGCGACTTTTTTGACTTTAGAGCTTGCTATTTTTGGGGTGTTATTTTCGTTTGTGATAGCTTTATTTTGTGTAAGTATGTCATTTTTTAATTTTAATTATTTAAATAAAGTATGTAAAATTTATATAGAAATTTCAAGAAATACTCCGTTATTAATTCAACTTTTCTTTTTATATTATGCTTTACCTGAATTTAATATACATCTTAGTTCTTTTTTGTGTGCTGTTGTGGGATTGAGTTTTTTAGGTGGTTCTTATATGGCAGAAAGTTTAAGAGCTGGCGTTGAGGCTATTAAAAAGCAACAATACGAATCAGGATTATCATTAGGACTTAGCAAATGGCAGAATTTTTGTTATGTGATATTGCCTCAAGCTTTAGGTGTTGCTATGCCAAGTATTAGTGCAAATATTATATTTTTACTTAAAGAAACTTCCGTTGTTAGTATTATTGCTTTAGCGGATTTAGTTTATGTTGCAAAGGATCTTATAGGACTTTATTATAAAAGCAATGAAGCTTTATTTGCTCTAGTATTTTGTTATTTGATATTAATTTTACCTTTATCTTTGATATTAAATTATGTAGAAAAAAGATTGAGTTATGTTTGAAATTTTAAATCAAGGAACTTTTCTAAGATTAGTTGAAGGTTTGAAAGTTACCTTGGAGCTTTCTATTGTGAGTATTTGCATTTCACTTATTGGTGGAATTTTTTTTGGAATGATTATGAATTCTAAAAATAAAATATTATATACATCTTGTCGCTTTATGCTTGAATTTGTGCGTATTATGCCTTTAATTGTATGGCTTTTTGTGGTGCATTTTAGTTTAGCAAAATGGATTGGATGGCATTTGAGTACCCTAACATCTAGTATTATAGTATTTAGTATTTGGGGAATTTTTGAAATGATGGATTTGGTTAGATCATCGCTTGCTAGCATACCAAAACATCAGTATGAATCTGGTTTGTCTTTAGGTTTTAATAAAATACAAGTTTATTTTTTTATTATCATTCCTTTATCATTGAGGAGACTTTTACCTATGAGCATTAATCTTTTTACTAGGATTATTAAAAGCACATCTATTATATATTTAATAGGCGGGATTGAACTTATAAAAGTAGGGCAACAAATAATAGAATTAAATTTATTTAAAAATTCTTATTCAGCTTTTGTAGTATATGGTTTGATTTTGATAATTTATTTTATACTTTGTTATCCTTTATCAGTATATTCTAGATTTTTAGAAAAAAAATGGAGTTAATTGTGAATATATTAAAAATTCAAAATTTACAAAAATATTATGGCGATCATTATGTTTTAAAAGATATAAATTTGGAATTAAAACAAAGAGAAGTCGTAGTAATACTTGGCCCAAGTGGTTGTGGTAAATCAACTCTTTTGCGTTGTATAAATGGTTTAGAAGAAATGGCAGATGGTGTTATTTATGTAGAAGATGAAAAAATTGATAAAAATTATAAAAAATGGACTAAAATTCGTCAGAAAATAGGTATGGTATTTCAATCTTATGAGCTTTTTGATCATTTAAATGTGGAACAAAATATACTTTTAGGACCTTTAAAAGTTCAAAAAAGAGATAAAAAAGAAGTATTAGATGAGGCAAAGTATTGGCTTGAAAGGGTAGGTCTTTTGCATAAAATAAAAGCTTATCCTAAAGAGCTTAGTGGTGGCCAAAAACAACGTATAGCTATAGTTAGAAGTCTTTGTATGAATCCTGATATTATGCTTTTTGATGAGGTTACAGCAGCACTTGATCCTGAAATAGTCCGAGAAGTTTTAGATGTAATTTTAAATTTAGCTAAAGATGGTATGAGTATGCTTATAGTAACACATGAAATGGGTTTTGCAAAGGCAGTTGCAGATAGAATTGTTTTTATGGATGATGGCAAAATTGTTGAAATTTCAAAACCTGAAGATTTTTTTAATAATCCAAAAACAGATCGTGCTAAAAAATTTTTAAATTTATTTAATTTTCATAGTTAAAATATACAAAAATTATAAAAATAAGGAGATAAAGTGAAAAAGATAATTTTTTTATCGTTTTTTATGGCTATTTTTTTTGGTGCTTGTTCAAGTGAGAATAATAGTGTAAATTCTATAGATAGAATTAAGCAACAAGGTGTAGTTCGCATAGGTGTTTTTGGGGATAAGCCACCATTTGGTTATCTTGATGCACAGGGTAAAAATCAAGGATATGATGTATTTTTCGCAAAACGTATAGCAAAAGAACTTTTAGGTGATGAAAATAAGGTGCAATTTGTATTGGTCGAAGCAGCAAATAGAGTCGAATTTTTAGAATCTAATAAAGTTGATATTATTTTAGCTAATTTTACAAAAACTCCTGAAAGAGAAGCAGTGGTTGATTTTGCATTGCCTTATATGAAGGTTTCATTGGGTGTGGTTGCTCCTAAAGGATCTGATATTAAAAGTGTTGAAGATTTAAAAGATAAAACTTTAATATTAAATAAAGGCACAACAGCTGATGCATATTTTACAAAAAATTATCCTGATATTAAAACTATCAAATTTGATCAAAATACAGAAACTTTCGCAGCTTTACTTGGCGGTAGAGGCAATGCACTAAGTCACGATAACGCATTACTTTTTGCTTGGGCTAAGGAAAATCCAAATTTTGAAGTAGTAATTAAAGAACTTGGAAATCAAGACGTAATAGCTCCTGCTGTTAAAAAAGGTAATGAAGCAATGTTAAAATTTCTTAATGATTTAATAATTAATTTAAATAAAGAGCAATTTTTTTACAAAGCTTATGATGAAACATTAAAGCCATTTTTTAGTGATGATATTAGAGCAAGTGATGTTATTATCGAATAATAAAAAGTTTAAATTATATGCAAAATAAAGCACTAAAAAATATTATATGTGCATCTTTAGGCGGTATTTTAGAATTTTATGATTTTGTGCTTTTTATTTTTTTTGCAAGTGTTTTTGCAAAAATATTTTTTCCACAAAATGATGATTTTTGGCCTTTAGTTAATACCTATATTGCTTTTGGTGCTGGATATTTAGCAAGACCATTTGGAGCCATTATTATGGCTCATTTTGCAGATATTAAGGGACGTAAGAATGTATTTTATATTAGTATGCTCTTAATGGTGGTTCCAAGTTTTGTTTTAGCATTTTTACCAGATTATGAAAATATAGGCTTATGTGCCACTTTTATACTTTTTGCTATAAGGATTATACAAGGACTAGCAATAGGTGCTGAAGTCAGTGGATCGTGGGTTTTTGTTAGTGAATTTGTTAGTAAGAAAAAAATAGGCTTAGCATTAGGCTTTATTTCAGCTACTTTAACTTTAGGTTTATTACTTGGAAATCTTGCTACTTTAACTATATATGAGTTTTTTACCAAAGAAGAAGTTGAGCATTTTGCTTGGCGAATTCCATTTGTTATAGGTGGATTTTTTGGTATCTTAAGTTTGTTTTTAAGAACTAAATTGAACGAAACTCCAGAATTTAAAAAGATACAAGTAAAAAATTCTATTTTAAATTTTCCTTTAAAAAATGCATTAAAAACTCATAAAACAAGTATGCTCGTTTGTGCTTTGCAAACTATAGTTTTAACAAGTGGTGTAGCAACTTTGATGATATTACCTCAATATTTTGAGAATTTATTAGGAGTAAATAAAACTACTGCTTTATACTATCAAAATTTTGCTATAGTTGCTATTATTATTGGCGCATTAATACAGGGATTTTTAAGTGATATTTTTAGTGCTTTTAAAATTTGTATAATTTTTAGTTTATTTTTTGGAATTTTTGGAATTTTATTAAGTTCTTACAATGAAAATTTTCTTTATTTTTATTTATTAGCTTGTTTTTCTCAAGGTATTATTTCTTTTGCTCCAATTTTTATGACCCAAATTTTTAGCACTCAATTAAGATCAAGTGGTTTATCTTTTGCTTATAATATTTCTTATGCGATCTTAGGTTTTATTACTCCATTAATTGTTAATTTTTTATATAAAGATTATTTTAGTATATATATTATTTTTGTGGTTTTAGCAAGTTTTTTGAGTGTGTTTATTGTAAAGAAACTCATTTAAATTTACGTCATAAATTATATGTGTTTTTATTGCTTTATAAAAATTAATATTTAAATTCTTTTTTGTAAAAATCAAATAATCTGTATGCAACTTTGATATAATTTCGTATTTAGTATGTTTTAGAGGTATTAATGAGTAAAATATTATTTTTAGCCGATGGATTATTTGCTAAAGAATTTGTAAATAAAATATTTAATAATAAGACTTTTGAAGAGACTATAGACATAGTATATTATAATGATGAAAGTGTTGATTTAAATTTAAAAAATGACCAATTTTTTTATTATAAATTTGATCCTACAAGTTTAATTAAGCTTGAAAAATTAGTAGGTGAAGAATATCATCAAGCTATTATTTATATGCAAAATAAAGAAGATGCTTTGGCGTGTTATGAAAATTTGAGAAAAATTCACTTACGATTAAATGTAGTTTTAATGGATTTTTGGGGCTTAGATATAAAAGATAATTTTTGCGAAATTATTAGTATTTGTGATACTTTAAGCACAAGATTAACCGGTTGTTTAGATAATATGCCATCTATGGCTCAATTTATAGGGCTTGGTAAGGGCGAAATTATGGAAGTAAAAATTTCAGCAGGTTCAAGCTTTGCTTATAGACATATAAGCTCTATTAGTCAAAAGCGTTTTAAAATCGTTATGATATATAGAGATAATGATTATATATTAGCTCGCCCTGGGCTTATTTTAATGCCTAATGATAGTATTTTGATTGTAGGAGATCCTAAAGCACTTCAAAGTGTTTTTTCTAATGTAAAAACAAGTCTTGGGCGATTTCCTTCACCATTTGGCGATAATATACTTTGTATTATTGATATGAAAAAAATGGATAAATTTTCTATAAATAAATTAATTTTTACAAGTTTATTATTTCACACAAGAATTAATAGCAAAAAACTCTATTTTAGAGTGATTAATCCAACTTTAACTCCTATGTATTATAAACTTAAATCTCTAAACAAAAATAGTGTAGAGGTTATTTTTGATTATGATTACACTAGTATAAAAAATATTAAAAATTATATAGAAAATGCTAATATTGGTTTGCTTGTAATTGAAAATTATTTTTTTGAAAAGGAAAAAAATTCTTTATTTAATTTTAAAATTCCTATTTTAAAAGCAGGATATGGAGATTTTGCAGATTTAAAATCTTCAATAGTTCTTAGCTCTAATTTTGAAGATGTAGAGGGTATTGCTTCGATAATGCTAGATTTAAATAAACAAATTCAATTAAATTTAAGTTTATATTATTATGCCGTAAAACTTAATAAGGCTGAAATTTTTGAGTATGTTCAATATTTTGAAAGTCTTTCAAAATTGCACGATGAAAAACTTTTGCAAATTGAAGAAAAAGAACGTAATCCTATATCTAAATTTTCATATAGACAAAATGTATTACATTTTGTTCCTTTTAATGAAAAAATTTTAGGTAATAAATTAAACAAAATTTTTAAAACAGATCTTAATACATTGTATTATAAAATGAGCAAGAATTATCAGTTGTTTATTCCATCTTTATAAGGGCTAGTATGCGAGTAAAAATAGATGTAGATAAAAGTTATTTTGTATATATTGATGAATTAGAAAATATACATTTTAATACAAAAGTTGTAATATTAACTAATGAAGTTGTTTCAAAATTGCATTTAGAAGATTTGTTGAAAAAAATTCAAGCTAAAGAAGTATTTGTAATTAGCATTAAAGATGGAGAAAAGTATAAAAATTTACAAACTATAGAAGAAATTTTAGATCAAATGTTTCAATACAAGCTTGATAGAAAAAGTTTGTTGATTAGCTTTGGTGGTGGGGTAATTTCTGATATGGGTGGTTTTGTAGCTAGCATATATCAAAGAGGAATTGATTTTATAAATATTCCAACTACTTTACTTGCTTGCATTGACGCAAGTGTTGGTGGAAAAACAGGCGTAAATAATAAATTTGGAAAAAATCTTATAGGTAGTTTTTATCAACCACAGGCTGTATATTGTCAAAGTGAATATTTAAAAACTTTATCAGCTCGAGAATTAGCAGCAGGAATGGCAGAATTTATAAAAATGGCAGTGATTTTTGATGATAAAATTTTAGATTTTATAGAAAATTTAAATGAAAATAGTTTTTTAAATTCTAAGAGCGAAGAACAAGTTTTAGCACAGATTATTGACAAAAGTGTAAGATTAAAAGCTATGGTAGTGTCTAAAGATGAGAAAGAAAGTGGATTGAGAATGCTTTTAAATTATGGTCATACTTTTGCTCATGTAATTGAAAATCAAACTAATTATAAAAAATATTTACACGGAGAAGCTGTGGCTATTGGTATGCATATGGCTAATACACTTGCTTTAAATTTAGGATTATTAGATACGCAAGCATATCAAAGAATCAAAAAAATATTGGTAAAATTTAATTTACTTATATCCTATAAGATTGCAAATGTAGAAGAATTTTATAAGGCATTTTTTTTAGACAAAAAGACTCATTATGAAAAAATTCATTTTATTCTACCTTGTGGATTGGGAAAAGCTTGTATTAAAAACGATATTGAAAAAAAAGAGATTATTCATATGCTTGAGGAATTTTTATGAAAAAAATTACATTATTTGTGTTGTTTTTAGTCGGTTTTGTGTTAGCTCAAGATGAAGTTGAACACTTAAAACAAAAGTTTGACCAACTTCATAATGATTTATCATATAATATTTGGGTTGAAAAGTATGATAATTTCAACGTTTATAAAAAAACACAAGATGAAATTGTTTCTTTGGAAAAAGAGAGTTTAAAAGCAAATGAACATAATAAAATGATTCTTGAAAGAAAAATTTTAATTTTAAAAGAAAGATTAGAACTTTTAAATGAGTATAAAAGCACGAATTTTTCAAAATTGATATTAGCTCCTGAAGAAGTGGAAAAAATGGATAAGCTAACTAATCCTTTGTCTATCATCGCAGCTTATTCTCATATTAAAAAGCTAAAAAGGGATAAGGAAGATTTTGTTAATATATTAAGTAGTTTTAGGCAAGCTTTAGAAGAATTAGTAAAAGAGAATGTTTTAGCCGCAGAGCTTGCAAAATTAAATCCATCACAGGAAAATCAAGAACGTTTAGCAACTTCTAATCAAATGATAAGAGATTTTTCTCAAACTCTACGTTTTGGTGAAATTTCTTATTCTGTTTATGAAAAAAAAATTCAAGAAGAGATAGATAAGACTACTATTTCTATAAAAATGCAAGGTCTTAGAGCATTTAATGTCGTTTTGGCTATTGTTATAGTTATTGCTATTGCATTTTTATTAAAATTAATAGTAAGAAAATATATAGAAGATAATGATGATAGATTTTATACAGCCAATAAAATTATAAATTTTATCAATATCAATGTTATAGTTTTGATTTTACTTTTTAGCTACATCGAAAATATTAGTTATCTTGTTACCGTTTTAGGTTTTGCATCTGCTGGTTTAGCTATTGCTATGAAAGATATGTTTATGTCTATGCTTGGGTGGTGTGTTATAGTTTTTGGTGGTAGTTTTAGAGTAGGTGATAGAATAAGGGTTTTTCAAAATGGTAATCAATATATAGGTGATATTATAGATATTTCTTTTTTAAGAATCACTCTATATGAAGATATTACTTTATTAACTTATACAGATAATAGAAGAAGTGGGCGGATAATTTTTATCCCTAATAACTTTATTTTTGCAAATCTTATTTCAAATTATACACATCATGGTATGAAAACGGTTTGGGATGGATTAGATATAACTTTAACTTTTGATTCTAACCATCAAAAAGCATTAGAAATTGTGCAAGATATTGTTACTAAAGCTTCTAAAGGTTATACTAAAATAGCAAAAGAATCAATGGTAAAATTAAGAAATGAATATAGTATTAGAAATCCTAAAGTGGAGCCTAGATTTTTTACTTTTTTTGAAAATTATGGTATGAGAATTTCGGCTTGGTATATGACAAATTCATATATGGCTTTAGTTTTAAGAAGTAATATTAGTAAAGAGATTGTTAATGAATTTAATAAACATAATGATATTAAAATTTCATATCCTACACAAAATCTTTATATTTCAAAAAATGATTTTATAAATAAGGAAAATATTTGAAGAAAAAAGTATATTTTAAGACTTTTGGTTGTAGAACAAATATTTATGATACTCAACTTTTAAAATCCTACATAAAAGATCATGAAATAGTTAAAAGTGAGAATGAAGCAGATATTGTTATTGTAAATTCTTGCACTGTTACAAATGGTGCAGATAGTGGTCTTAGAACTTATATTAATAATATTAAAAAAAATGGAATTAAGGTTATATTGACTGGGTGTGGAGCTGTAAGTAAAGGTAAAGAGCTTTTTGATAAAAAAGAAATTTTTGGAGTTTTGGGTGCTTCAAATAAAAGTAAAATTAATCAATTTATTTCAGAAAATAAGGAATTTTATGAAATAGGAAATTTAAAATTTATTGATACAAAAATAGTTAGTGATTATGAAAATCACACTAAAGCTTTTGTTAAAATTCAAGAAGGTTGTGATTTTGCTTGTAGCTATTGTATTATTCCTAGTGTGAGAGGAAAATCAAGGAGTATTCCAAGTGAAGAGATTATTAAACAAATAAAACTTTTAGCCTATAATGGTTATAGTGAAATAGTATTAACAGGGACGAATATAGGGAGTTATGGTTTAAAAGAAAATAATTCTCTTGGAATGTTACTTCAAAGAGTTGGAAAAATTGATGGTATCAAAAGAATAAGACTTGGCAGTTTAGAACCTGCACAAATTGATGAGAGTTTTAAAGAAATTTTAGATGAACCTTGGCTAGAAAAACATTTGCACATTGCCTTACAACACACTAATGAAAAAATGCTACGTATTATGAAACGCAGATCGCATACACATAATGACTTGGCTTTGTTTAATGAATTAAGTCAGAAAGGATTCGCATTGGGAACTGATTTTATAGTGGCACATCCTGGAGAAAGTGAGGAAATTTGGAAAGAAGCATTAGAAAATTTTAAATTTTTTAATTTAACACATATTCACGCTTTTATATTTTCTCCTCGCAATGGAACTTATTCTGCTTCTATGAGCGAAAGAATAAACGGAGAAATTGCAAAGGAAAGATTAAACATTTTAAAAGATATTGTTACTAAAAATAATTTTGAATTTAGAAAACGACAAACTGAAAAGTTGGAGGTTTTAGTTGAGAGTAAAAAAAATGAATTTTATGAGGGATATGATCAGTTTTTTAATAAAATCAAGATTAAAACAAAGCAAGATATTTCAAAGCAATGGATTTTACTTGAAAAATATGATAGGCAATATGAATGTAATTTTGTGAGTTTTGATGATGAAAAATAAAAAAATTATTTTAATTTCTTTTTTACTTCTTTGTTTGCTTTTTATTGCAGTTTTTATTAAGAATCAACCAGAAAATATTAGCAAAGGATTTTACGAAGAACTTTTGAATAAAAATTTAATTCAAAAAGTAGTTGTAAGACAAAATGAAATTTTATTAAAAACTGAAGAAGGAAAGTATATAATTATCAGAGGTTTGGTGGATTTGGATTCTTTGTGGGATAAATTTCCTTTAGAGTATGATAATGATTATGATCTAAGCGAGATATTTTCAGTTTTATTTTTATTTGTATTTTTGATAAGTTTTTTATTATTTTTGGGTAAGAAAAATAAAGATAGACAAAATTTACTTTCACTAGAAAAGAATATTTTAGAAAAAAATGAACAAAAAAATTCTATACAAGCGGTAGTTAGTGATGTAAAATTCGATGATGTTGCTGGTGTTGATGAAGCAAAAGTGGAATTGTTGGAGATTGTAGATTTTTTAAAAAATCCTCAAAAATATAAAAATTTTGGTGTTAAAATGCCAAGAGGGGTTTTATTAGTAGGTCCTCCAGGTGTTGGTAAAACGTTGATTGCTAAGGCGGTTGCTGGTGAAGCTGGAGTGCCATTTTTTTATCAAAGTGGTGCTAGTTTTGTTGAAATTTATGTAGGAATGGGAGCAAAGAGAGTAAGAGAACTTTTTTTAAAAGCAAAATCACAAGCTCCAAGTATTATTTTTATTGATGAAATTGATGCTATAGGTAAAAGTAGGGGTGATTTTTCAAATGTTGAAAGAGATAATACACTAAATGAACTTCTTACACAAATGGATGGATTTGAAGATAATAACGACGTAATAGTTGTCGCAGCGACTAATAAAATAGATCTTATGGATAGTGCGCTTTTAAGATCTGGACGTTTTGATAGAAGAATTTTTATATCTTTGCCAGATTTTAAAGATAGGGTAAAAATTTTGCAAACTTATATGCACAAAAAACAATCTAATGTAAATTTGGAAAGAATAGCTAAACTTAGTGTTGGTTTTAGTGGTGCTGCATTAGAAACTTTAGTTAATGAAGCCGCAATTAATGCTATAAGAAGAAAATCTATTATTATAGAGGAAAATGATTTTTTTGCTGTTTTAAATAAAGTCTTAATAGGTAAAAAAAAGATTTTTTCTCTTAATGAAAAAGAGAAAAAAATTCAAGCGATTTATCAGGCTGCAAAAGCTTTGTGTGCTTTTTATTTTGATGTAAAATTTGAAAAAATAACTTTGATTGAAGATAGGTTTAAAGAATTTGAAAATACCATAAAATCAAAATCAGAATTATTAAATAAAATTAAAGTTTATTTAGCTGGCAGTGTGGCAATGGAATTAATTTTTAATGAAACTTTCACTAATGTTCAAAATGACTTTTTAAAAATAAAAGAGCTCGTAACTTTTATGGAAAATTTTAATATGATGGATGAGAAATTATTAAATGAGCAAAAAGAAAATGTGAGAGAATTTTTAGAATTGATGAAGGATAAAATAAATAAATTGGCTGATTTTCTT
>NZ_JAHHTD010000070.1 GCF_020024835.1 Campylobacter sp.
TCAAAGTGATGATTTAATTTATACTTTCAAAGAAAAAGATGACAAAATACTTTTAGAAGTAAAATAGCAATCTAGCAAATTGAAAAGAGTTTATTACACAAGATAATAAATTTAGAATTTTTATTACCATAAAAGAAGTAGTCTTAAAAGAATTTGCTAAATTTTATGCTTTTTTATTTATGGATAGTGATAAACTTACAAAGAGTTTGAGAAAGAATTTGTCATTGGTAATGACTTAAGTTATATTCAATTTATACTCAAACTAGATGATGTAAGCAGTGATGTTAAATGGAATACAAACTAATGCAAGCTTATGATATTTTGCTATAAAATGGAATGACTTTCATAAAAACTTATGTAGAGAATTTATTCATCATAAAGTTTTTAATCACAAAGTAATAGAAGTTTTAAAAGAAAGTGAAAATTATCATTGTGAAATAAAGCTATGGATTAGCTAGCAAGCTCTTCTAAATGCTTTAAAATCTTTACCATTGCTAAAGTATCAAGCTCGCAGTATTCTAGCAAGGCTTGGCGGTAAGCTTTTCTTTCGTTTTCGCTCATATTTTGCATAGCTTCAAAACTTTGCATAGCTTCGCTTCCATTGTGGATTAAATTTAAATTATTATAAGCTTGCTCCATATCAGGGATTAAAGCTGGTAAGACTTTTTTTATAGAATAACTCCCTTGCATTTTATAATGATAATAATCTTTATTTTGAAAAGGTATCATAAGATCTTTGATATTTTTTTCTATATTTAACAAATGCTTGCTAAATTCAGGAAAAGCAAGTGCTAAATTTTTAATCACACCTTTTTCAAAACTTGCATTATAAGCAAGCACACAAACATCTTTTGGTATATCGTTGATCAAATTTTTTGCAAGTTCATATCTTGGATCAACTCCGCATTTGCTTAAAAATTCTTTATGTTCTAGTTTGTCTTTATAGTCTATGTGCAAAGAGTATTGAAAAGGAATTTGCATATAAGGCTTTATGCCTTTATATTCAGGCACAGCTTGCATAAATGTTTCAAAGTCTAAATGATATATAGGATAATTTAGAGTATTTAAAAATTCTTTAATGTTTTCTTTGTTTATATGAATTTCTTTATTAAGTGAGGCTTGGATTTGGATTTGTTGGTTTGTGTTAAATATCGATAAATCTTTTATATCATTAAAATTTATTATATTTTTATGATAGAGTTCAAATTTTTTATTTGCATTAAGCCTTGAAATGTTAAAAATATTCTCATTTTCGCATAAATTTCTTTGCTTAAGCCAACAATACTCATACCCATCACACTCATAAGGATCAAAGCAGTGCATTCCTATGTCTATATTTGGTTCTTCTTTTTTATTTAAAATTTCTTCAAAGTATTTTAAATTTTCTTTGATTTTATTTTGATTTAGTAAAACTTCTTTTGTTATATCATTGATTATAAAAAGTTGTTTTATATCAAGAAAATCTTCTCTATAATATTTATTGTTTAAGTGGATTAAATTTACTTGTTTGATTTTATAAGCTAAATTTGATAAAACAAAATATTGCAAAGAGCAATCATCTATATAAACATCTTTCAAAGAGGTAGAGCTTTTTGCCTCATTTATAATCAAACCATCTTTGGTATTTTGTAAAATATCCACCATAATCAAAATGCCATCATAGCAAAAAGTAGCTTCGTAAATCACTTCTTGGTTATTTTCTAATAATTTCTTAGTTTGTTCGCATTTTTCATCAAAAGAACTATTTTCAAATTCTATCTTTACTCCATTTGAAAAAAGCTCACAAGCTAGCTCGCCTACCTTGTTACCGGTGCTAAATTTAGCTAAAGCATTTTCATCTGGCACACTTAAAACTTCATTTTTATGTGTTTTAAGCCATAAAGATTTAACACATTGTGTGCCTCTTGTGTATCTTGATTTTGAAAAAAACATTATTTACCTTTTTTTAAATTTTTATAAAAATTATATAAAAAATTTGCAGAAGAAAAATGTTTAGTTTATAAAATAATTTATAAATATCTTAGAGTATAATTT
>NZ_JAHHTD010000071.1 GCF_020024835.1 Campylobacter sp.
TTAACAAAACGTTTACAAGAAACTTAAAATATAATCTATAAAAAAAAGAACAGTTAAACTGTTCTTTTAAGAGTGTCGACAAAGTCGATACTCTTTTCTTTTTTAGATAAAATAAAATTAGTTTATAAACATTTTAACAAAAAACGGTTAGATTTAATAAAAAACCTTTATTTGTATATGAAAATTGGCTATTAAAGAGGATTTTACTTATAAAATTTATTAAACATTTTTTATTTCAAAATTTTAAAAACTTAAATATAAAAAGACAAAATAGATTTTATAATAATCAAAATCTATTTTGTCTACAGCCTGAGTTACAGCTATATAGCTGTAACTTTTTTATCCAACATTATAATTTTACCATTAATTTAACTTTTTTATAAGTCTTGTATTTTATTAAATTTTATTTCAAAATAAAAGAAAACTTTATAAAAAATAGGAGGTAATATATATGAAAAATTTAAATTTAAATGAATTAGAATCAATTAATGGTGGATTCGGTTGGGGTGCTGCTTTACAAGGTCTTTTAGGAGGATTTGCTAAATCTCCAACATTAGAACAGTTAAATGGAGGAGCAACAAAAAATTTTAAACCTCGTTCATGCGGACCTTACGGACAAGGTGGAACTCCTAATTCTTGTAATCCTTAATATTATAAAGAAATGAATGTGATATTTATGAAAGCCTTATTAAATGGAAAACCAGTTGATGTCTGGGAAATTAGTAAAACAAATGAGCAACCTGATTGGGTAAAAAAAGCTTTTGCTGAAAATTATCTTTACTGGTTAGATAATAGACTTCGTATTTTAATGTGTGGATTAAATCCATCTATGAAAGATAACTTAAAAGTAGGAGCTGTTGGAACTGTTGGAGGGGGATTTTGTGGTTATGCGATGTATCCAGTCGGATATATTGGTGATTTTATAGATGCTACTAACCATAAATTACTCTCTAAAAAACAATTTTACAAAAAATATCAAATCATAGAAAAATAAAATCGAAAAAAATGTCCCTAAACAAGAAAATTAATAAAATATAAAGAGCAATTAATATTAATTGCTCTTTATATTTTATTAATTTAGGGGTCTAGTCAAGAAAATGCGGATTTACAACGCTAAGCCAATATTTGTATTTTGGTATCGATAGGGTAAACCCTATTGATACACCTTTTAAACCAAGATAAATCAAGGCTTTAGACATTCCCATAAGACTTGTCTTGAAAATAATTTAAACTTTATATTTTGATAAATTTGATAAAAAGTAAAATTTATACAAAAGTCTGCAAAGCATTGAAAATACTAGATTAATTTCTCTTAACGTTGTAAATCCGCATTTTCCTGATGCTACCCCAACCTGATTGGGTAAAAAAAGCTTTTGCTAAAAATTATCTTTATTGGTTAGATAATAGACTTCGTATTTTAATGTGTGGCTTAAATCCATCCATGAAAGATAACTTAAAAGTAGGAGCTGTTGGAACTGTAGGTGGAGGATTTTGTGGTTATGCAATGTATCCAGTTGGATACATTGGCGATTTTATAGATGCTACTAACCATAAATTACTCTCTAAAAAACAATTTTACAAAAAATATCAAATCATAGAAAAATAAAATCGAAAAAAATGTCCCTAAACAAGAAAATTAATAAAATATAAAGAGCAATTAATATTAATTGCTCTTTATATTTTATTAATTT
>NZ_JAHHTD010000072.1 GCF_020024835.1 Campylobacter sp.
CTGCAAAATTTATGTAATTTTTTGGGCACTTTAAAATGCATAAATTTTTAGGAAAAGTGGGGCGTGAGAGATATTTTGCAAAAATGAATATCTATCCTCTATTAATTTTTTAATGGGTTTAATCTTCGTTAAATTTGCTAGTTAAAATAACTTGTTATTTTATAAACCAGATATTGTTCTATCATTAAGCATATTAACGATTTTCGTGAGTTTTTAGTTTTTTATAATATTTTGTTACTTTAGAATCATAATTTAAATCATTAACTCAAGCGGTATCGTAGTTAATATGAAGAAGTTAGAAGGAACGATTACTTTCATTAACCAAGAATATGGTTATGCATTTACAAATGGGGTTTCTTACGTTTTTACACGTGAATATAACCGTAAATTATGGGATAAGCTCGCTGTTGGATTCTGTGTCGCATTTTTGCCTGTACGCTTAGCAAGTGGAAAATTTTTTGCGAAAGCGATAGAGTTGCTTAATCCACATTATGTGCACCATTCTATTTCTCGCATGGGTAAAGTCGTTTCAAAAAATAAGGAGTATGCTACGATTTTATCAGGGCAAAAACATTATTATTTGAGTAAAATTCAGCATGGGATGAAATGGAATACCTTTAAGAAGGGAAGTAAGATGTTTTTTCGCTTGGATTATGTGGGAGAGGGGCACTACTTGATTACAACGTTTAGAGTAGTGGAAAATAAGGTGCAGTTAACGCGTTATACTTTAAAATCCCTATGGTCGGCAATTTTCAGGGATTTATTTTAATTCGCTTGAATATATCCGTCATACTTCGCTATTATTCAGAAAATCAATTAAATTACACCAAAGATACTTTATGAATAAAATTTATACGCTTTTAAATTGTACGACTTGTCAAAAAATTTTAGACCAAATTAAAGATAAGGATCGTTTTGATATTCAAAATATCAAAGAACACCCATTAACAGAAGCGCAATTAGAAGAACTTTACCAGTATACTGCTAGTTATGAAAAATTGTTTAGTAAGCGTGCTCAACTTTATCGCCAACTTGATTTAAAAAATAAGAATCTAACGGAAAAAGACTATAAACATTATTTATTAGAGCATTATACTTTTCTGGCTCGTCCTGTCGTTTTATTTGATGGGCAAATTTTTATTGGGAATGCCCCAAAAAAGGTTCAACATATGCTTGATGTTGTGAATGAAGGACTTTAATTTAGATATGCCACTGAACAGAAAATCGGTGGCATTTTTATATCCGTGATAAATAGAATGGTTCGAAGCTGCGATCACAGTATTTCATTTTTGAATAAAAGAGTTCATTTCTATCCCATCTTTATCTTCTTTGAAAAAAAATAATAAAAATTTTTACGCTTATCTTCCTGATATTACGCAAATCATACCAAAAAGTGCCTGGAGTACTAAAAAGTGCCTTCTTGCATGACATAGTATGGGGGAGTATAGTACACGGCATAGAGCAGGTGCTACTCCTACTTAACTGAATGAGATTTTAAATTCTTAAAATTCAATGGTATTAATTAAGGATTTTAATCATTTACAATTTTAAAAAGTTTATGGGAGTAAACATACTATGAATAGATTCACCATTCCGCGTGA
>NZ_JAHHTD010000073.1 GCF_020024835.1 Campylobacter sp.
TTCAAATAAACAATCTCCTAGGTATTTTTCACCAGCTAGGAAATTTATAAGAGAAGTTCTTAATAAAGATCATCTAAAAACGCAAAGTTTGTATCCTAAGCCTAAATACATTTTTTATCATAGTAAAATAGACAATCGATCCCCTTATAAAGATAAAAAAATATTTTACGATTTATTAAAAAGTATGAGTTTTAATGCTAGTTTATATGGTATTGAACATAAAGATGTTGATGGCAAATTCATTAAAAATTTAGAACACGGAATGGGAATTCCTATGAAATTGCTTGTTAAAAAACATTTACCAGATATCTTAAAAGAAAAAACTAAAGATAAAATTTGTAAAAAAGAAATTTCTTATCAAAGTGATGATTTAATTTATACTTTCAAAGAAAAAGATGACAAAATACTTTTAAAGGTAGAATATGCTCATAGATAAAACTTATTTTATAGACTCTTGTGATGATGTAGAGCTTAATATAAAAAGAGAAAGTAAGCTTGAATTTAGATTAAGTTATGATGATAGTAAAGAAATAAAAGCTATAGTTTGTATGATACCTGGATTAGGCGGGGATAGTGATGAAAATTACAAAGCGAATTTGGCTCAATATTTTGCAACGCACTATAATGTTGCAGTTTTAAGTGTGAATTATCATTGCATAGGAAATCGCCCGCAAACAGGAGCTAAATTTTATTTAGATGATATAGATAAAATGATCTTTGATACAAGTTTAAAAGCTATAAATTTAAATATACCTTATGATATACAAAGTTTAAATACTTTTGAGGATTTTTTTCCAGCAATGGCTCATCTTAACAATCAAATACAAAATTTAAAAACTAAATGGGAATTTGATAGAAATTATTATTTGGATTTAAGTGTGAGTTTGCAACCTACTAAAAATGAGTATCAAAATTTTGGCATTATGCAAGCAATAGATGTTTTAAATGCTTTTTTATATATAAAGAAAAATCCGCCTTTTAAAGTTATGGGGGGGGGTATTAAGAGTATTTTAATTGGAGCTTCTCATGGTGGATATTTAGCAAATTTGTGTGCAAAAATTGCTCCTTGGAATGTTGATTGGGTGATAGATAATTCTTCTTATGTATATTTTGAAAAAATATGGAGAATTATAGGCTTTGGAAAGGAGGTTGATTATACTAAATACCTTTGTTTTGGAACCTTTCATTTTTTTAACAATATTCGACTTTGTTGCTTTGATAAAACTTACTGGACTTCAAACAAACAATCTCCTAGGTATTTTTCACCAGCAAGAAGAAAAATAAGAGACATACTCAACAAAGAACACTTAAAAACGCAAAGTTTGTATCCTAAACCTAAATACATTTTTTATCATTCTAAATTTGACACTGAAATTGCTCCAGTTGAAGATAAGGAAAAATTGTTTGATATTTTAAAAGATTGTAATTTTGATTTTACTCCTCATATAATACAAACTCAAGCTCAAGTTGATGGTAAATTTATCAAGGATTTAAAACATGGTATGAATATGTCAATTAAAACTTTAATAAATATGTATTTAGCAGATATCTTAAAAGAAAAAACTAAAGATAAAATTTGCAAAAAAGAAATTTCTTA
>NZ_JAHHTD010000074.1 GCF_020024835.1 Campylobacter sp.
GTACTGTTAAGATATATTATGAGTTTAGTAGTATTTTTGAGTATATTATTTGCAGAAGAAAATTTTGAAGATTTTGAACAAGAGTATCAAAAAAGAGAAATTCAAGATAGTTTTTATAAATATAATAAAGCAATGTCTCAATTTAACTATAATTTTTATCGTTATGTTTTAAGACCGACAACTCTTTCATATAAAATTATAATGCCAGAAGTTGCTAGAACTGGGATTAAAAATTTATTTGAGACTACAAGATCGCCACTAAGGATAGTCAATCACTTACTAAGCTTTGAATTTAAAAAAGCAGGAGAAGAATTTGGAAGATTTTGTATAAATGTAATTTTTGGTTTTGGTATGCTAGATAGTGCAAGTCAAACTTCTTTAAAGTCTTATGAAGCTGATTTTGGAACTACCTTGGGAAAATGGGGTATTGGGGGCGGAAGTCATCTTGTTTTGCCTTTTTTAGGACCATATAATATGAGAGATGTATTGAGCTTGCCAGTAAATTGGTTTTTAACTCCTGAAGCTTATATTGGAAATTTTTGGCTTGGAGTTGGTATAAATGCAACTTTAAGAGTCAATGAATTAAGTTTTGAACACGAAAAAATTGATGATATTTACCAAAATAGTGTAAATTATTATATTTTTATGCGTGATGCTTATGAGCAAAGACGTCAAGAATTAATCAAATAGGAGTTTTTATGCGTATAGTTGCGTTGTTTTTGTTAAGTGTTTATTCTGTTTTTGCTTTGAAATTAGAAGACATATCTGAAACTATGCAAAAAAATATTAACGAAAGTTTAAGAATTTTAGAACAAGAAAAAACTGATAAAACAAAGTCTGCAAATAAAATTTTTACTTTATTTGATGGAATTTTTGATTATGATTTTATGGCAAAATTAAGCTTATCGACTAGATATGAGATGTTAAGTGCTACTGAAAAAAAACAATACAACGAAGCTTTTGAAGCAAATCTCAAAAAAAGTTTTACCGATAAACTTTCTTTATATAACTCGCAAAAATTAAAGGTTGTAAATTTAAAAGAAGAGGGTAAGAGAGTTTTTTT
>NZ_JAHHTD010000008.1 GCF_020024835.1 Campylobacter sp.
CTTTAAGAACCCAAAAACTCCAAATATCATCAAATTTAGGTTTTATCACAAATTTTCCATTTTTGTTTATAAAACCCCATTTTCCATTTAATTTAACTTTTGCTAATCCCTCGCTAAAACCCCAAACTTCATCAAATTTAGGCTCTATTACAATTTCTCCATTTTTATCTATAAAACCATATTTTCCATTTAATTTAACTTTTGCTAATCCCTCGCTAAAAGTATAAGCTTCAACAAATTTAGGTTCTATTACAATTTCTCCACTTTTATTTATAAAGCCCCATTTTCCATTTAATAAAACTCCTGCTAATCCCTCTTTAAAAGGATAAGCTTTATCAAATCTAGGCTCTATTATAAATTTTCCACTTTTATCTATAAAACCATATTTTCCATTTAATTTAACTCTTACTAATCCCTCGCTAAAACTCCAAACTTCATCAAATTTAGGCTCTATTACAATTTCTCCTTTTTTATTTATAAAACCCCATTTTTTATTTATTAAATTATCATTCATAGATATATTAGTAAAACAAGCTTTGTTATCTCCCTCATCGCATTTTTCTTTGTAGATAGTTTGGAGTATTTTGCAACTAGCTTCATCATCGAGGCATTTTCCTTCAAGTTCGTTTATATAAATTCGGTTGTATTTTTCACTATAAAAATATATACTTATACAAGCTACTAAAAACAAAATCACTACACTAGCTATGATTTTATTTTTGTGTTTTGCGATGAATTCTTTTCTTTGTCTTTCTTTTTCTAATTTTTCTTCTGCTTGTGGATCATATAAATCATTACTCCCGCATTCTTTACAAAATTTAGCTTCGTCTAAATTTTTTGTATTACAGCGATTGCAAATAAGCATTATATACCCCTTTTCTATAATCTTGAGCTTTAAATTTTAAAAACACAATAAAACCTTATTTTAAATACAACGAAAGGTTATTTTAGCAAGACCTTACTTAAAGTGTGTTATTTTGCTTTTTTTGTAAAAATTAATCATCTTATTAAGCTTTAAATATTCTTAAATTAAGTATCAATTAAGCTAAAATAATTATAATCTCATTTTTAAAAAATTTTTGGCAAAGGTAAGATTATGACAAAGATAACAAAGCCAAACGAAGTAAAACGTGAGTGGATCGTTTTAGATGCTCAAGGTAAGCGTTTTGGTCGTCTTTTAACAGAAGTAGCGACTATTTTAAGAGGTAAAAATAAGCCTTGCTATACTCCAAATGTTGATTGTGGAGATTATGTGATTATTATCAATGCTTCTAAAGCAGTTTTCACAGGTGCAAATAAAGCAGAAGATAAATTATATCACAGACATTCAGGATATTTTGGAAGTGTTAAAAGTGAAAAATTTGGTGATTTATTAGAAAAAAATCCAGTTAAATTATATAAATTAGCAGTTCGTGGTATGTTACCTAAAACAAATTTAGGTAGAGCTATGCTTAAAAAATTAAAAATTTATGCAGGTAATGAACACCCTCATACTGCTCAAATTGCTAATAAAGGAAAATAATCATGGCAACAACATATGCAACAGGTAAAAGAAAAACTGCTATAGCTAAAGTTTGGGTAAAACCTGGTAGTGGTAAAATCATCGTCAATGGTGTAGATTTAAATACTTGGCTTGGCGGACATGAGGCTATAAAATTAAAAGTAGTTCAACCTTTATTGGCAACTAAACAAGAAACTTCTATGGATATCAAAGCGACTACTTTAGGCGGTGGCTATAGTGCTCAAGCAGAAGCTTTAAGACACGGAATTTCAAGAGCTTTAGCGGCTATGGATGCAGATTTTAGAGCACTATTAAAGCCAAGAGGACTTCTTACTAGAGATAGTAGAATCGTTGAACGTAAAAAATATGGTCGTAGAAAAGCAAGAAGAAGCCCTCAATTTTCTAAACGTTAATTTTATTGGATCCATCTTAAGGATCCTTATCTACTATATTTCATTTTTTGAATATTTTTATTTCATTTAAAAACACAAGATTTTTTATTTATAATAAGCTTTTATAATTCTCTTCGTCCGATCAGGGAAACCTCCTTTTTGTAGTAATTAAGCCTCCTTACTTATGAGGCTTATATTTTTTTAATATTCTTTTTTATACAATCACACACAATATTTCATTTTGAGGAATGAGTCATGAAAAAGATTGTGAGTTTATTAAGTATAGCAACAGCTTTGTTTGCTTTTGACGCAAATAAAATAGAAATTACTCCAACATTTAATTATACAATCCCAGAAGGGAATTTGGATTTTAAAAAATACAATGGTGCGGGAATAAGATTTGGTTATCATTATGATAATTTTTGGCTAGACCAGACAGAGTTGGGTATGGAATATAACAATAATGCAAGATACAATACAGACAAACAAAAAATGAAAACAGATGTTTTTAGATTTTACACAAATGCTATTAAAGGAATAGAATTAACAGAAGAAATGTATTTGTATGTATTATTGGGAATTGGTTATGAATATTTAGACCATAGAGCGTATGAAAATAAAAATAGTGCATTTGCTCAATATGGTGGGGGCTTAAAATTTGCTTTAAGTGAAAATTTAGCTTTAAGAATCGAAACAAGAGATCAAATTAAATTTAACGATATGGAACATAATTTAATTTCTACTATAGGTTTGAGTTTTTATTTTGGAGATAATACCCAGAAAATGCCACAAGCAATTGCTACTAAAATGCTTGAAAAGCAAGATGTAAATGAGAATTATAAAGAGTCAAAAACAGAGCATACAAGTTGTGAAAAAATTATTTCTTTAGAGGGGTATTTTGGCTTTGATCAAATTGATATTAATCCAGAATTTGAGCAAAAAATTTTAGAAGTAAGTAAGGTTTTATTAGAAAATCCGCAATATTATACGATTTTAGAAGGACATACTGATAATGTAGGAACAAAAGCTTATAATAATAAATTATCTTTAGATCGTGCTGATGCGGTTGCAAAACAACTTAAAAAAGCTGGTGTTTCAAATGATAGAATTAAAATCAAAGGCTATGGATATGATAAACCAGCTGCAAGCAATGAAACTGAAGAAGGGCGTATGAAAAATAGACGCGTTGAAGCTAAAATTTTTATCAAAGAGTAACCTTTGTTTAAAAAGACGATTTTATTTGATTTAGATGGGACTTTAATTGACTCAACAAGTGCTATTTTAGAGGGATTTGATGCAGCGTTTAAGGCTTTTAACCAATCCCCTAAAGATCATACTATCGTTAAATCTTTAATAGGTTTTCCATTAGATGTAGCATTTGAAAAACTTGGTGTAAAAAAAGAACACACTCAAGAATATATAGACGTTTATAGGGAAATTTATAGGAAAATCTATATGGAGCAAACTTTTTTGTTGCCTCAAGCAAAGGAGAGTATCCAAGAAGCAAATTTATTTGCTAATTTAGCTGTAGTTACCACTAAAAGCTCAAAATTTTCTAAACCTTTACTTGATCATTTAGGGATTGGGAAGTATTTTGAAGTTATTATAGGTAGAGATGATGTAATTTGCCCAAAACCAGATGCTGAACCTATATTATTAGCATTAAAAAAATTACAAAAAACACAGAGTAACTCATTTATGATAGGTGATACTCATCTTGATATTTTAGCTGCACAAAATGCTAATATTTCTCCTATTGCAGTCAGTAGTGGCTACGAATCTAAAGAAAGTTTGAAAAGATTTAATATTCCTTTATTTGATAATATATTTGAAGCTATTTTGTATTTAAAAAATATCCCATAAATTCACATTTTTAATTCCGCTACATAGTAGAATAAAAATTTTTATCATTGTTTAAGATAATAAAAGATAAAGTAATTTCTATTTTAATAAATAAATAATTAAATTGAGGGTAAATTAGTATGAGTAAAATAATGAAAACAATGGACGGAAATGAAGCAACAGCTTATGCAGCATATGCATTTACAGAAGTTGCAGGGATTTATCCTATCACTCCGAGCTCACCTATGGCAGATTACACAGATATTTGGGCAACTCAAGGTAAAAAAAACTTATTTGGAGTGCCTGTTAAAGTTGTTGAAATGCAAAGTGAAGCAGGTGCAGCAGGAACGGTTCATGGGTCTTTACAAGCTGGTGCATTAACTACAACTTACACAGCTTCACAAGGGCTTTTATTAAAAATACCAAATATGTATAAAATAGCAGGCCAACTTTTACCTGGTGTAATTCATGTAGCAGCTAGGGCTTTAGCCTCACAAGCACTTTCTATATTTGGTGATCATCAAGATATTTATGCTGCTAGACAAACAGGATTTGCAATGTTATGTTCTCATTCTGTGCAAGAATGTATGGATTTAGCAGGTGTTGCACATTTAGCAGCTATAAAAGGAAGAGTTCCTTTTATGCATTTTTTTGATGGTTTTAGAACAAGCCATGAAATTCAAAAGATTGAAGTGATGGATTATGAGCATTTTGATCGTTTATTAGATCGCAAAGCCTTAAATGAATTTAAAAAAGCCTGTCTTAATTCTGAAAATCCTAAAACTCGAGGAACTGCACAAAATGATGATATTTATTTTCAAACAAGAGAGTTAGCAAATAAATTTTATAGTGCTGTCCCTGATATTGTAAATGATTATATGCAAGAAATCTCTAAAATTACTGGAAGAGAATATAAGCCTTTTGTATATTATGGAGATAAAAATGCTACACGTGTTATAGTTGCTATGGGTTCAGTAACTGAAGCATTAAAAGAGGTTGTTGATTATCTAAATAATAAAGGTGAAAAGGTTGGAATTTTAAAAGTTCATTTATATAAACCTTTTAGTTTAAAATACTTTTTTAGTGTAATGCCTGAAAGCGTTGAAAAAATAGCTGTTTTAGATAGAACTAAAGAGCCAGGTAGTTTAGGAGAGCCTCTGTATTTGGATTTAAAAAGTGCATATTATGGGAAAAATAAAGCACCTTTGATAGTCGGTGGAAGGTATGGCTTATCATCTAAAGATGTAGATCCAGCTCAACTTTTAGCTGTTTTTGAGAATTTAAATCAAACTAATCCAAAAGATGGATTTACTATAGGTATAGTTGATGATGTTACTCATACATCATTAGAAGTAGGAGAAAAAATTTCATTAAGTGATGATAGCACTATAGAGTGTTTATTTTATGGACTTGGTGCAGATGGAACCGTTGGAGCAAATAAAAATTCAATTAAAATTATAGGAGATAAAACAGATTTTTATGCACAAGCTTATTTTGCATATGATTCAAAAAAATCAGGTGGTTACACAAGAAGCCATTTGAGATTTTCAAAAAAACCTATTACTTCGACTTATTTAGTTTCTACGCCACATTTTATCGCCTGTTCTGTGGCCGCTTATTTAGAAATTTATGATGTTTTAGCAGGTATTAGAAAAGGTGGAACTTTTCTTTTAAATAGTATTTGGAATACCGAAGAAACTATTGCAAGAATTCCAAATGCAGTAAAAAGAGTGTTAGCTGAAAAAGAAATTAAATTTTATATTATTAATGCAACGAAATTGGCAAGAGAAATAGGACTTGGCAATAGAACAAATACTATTATGCAAGCTGCATTTTTTAAACTTGCTAATATTATTCCTTTTGAAGATGCACAAAAATATATGAAGGAATTAGCTTATAAATCATATAGTAAAAAAGGTGATGCTGTAGTTGAAATGAATTATAAAGCTATTGATGTTGGTGGAGATAAACTTGTAAAGATTGATATTGATCCATCTTGGATAAATTTAGTAGATGAAATTAAAGAAGAGGTTATGTCTTATAAAGGGACAGAGTTTGTAGAAAAAATTGCAAAGCCAATGAATGCTGCTAAGGGTAATGATTTGCCAGTTTCAGCATTCTTAGGATATGAAGATGGTAGTTTTGAACACGGCACAACTGAATATGAAAAAAGAGGTGTTGGAGTTATGGTTCCGCGATGGATAGAAAC
Source organism: Campylobacter sp. (assembly GCF_020024835.1). Taxonomy (GTDB): domain Bacteria; phylum Campylobacterota; class Campylobacteria; order Campylobacterales; family Campylobacteraceae; genus Campylobacter_D. The sequence continues at coordinate 5,945 of NZ_JAHHTD010000008.1, forward strand.
AAATTGTATTCAATGTAATCAATGTGTTTCTGTATGTCCTCATGCAGTTATTAGACCTTTTTTAATCAATGAAGAAGAATTAAATAATGCACCATCTGGAGTTAAAGAGCATAGTTTAAACGCAAAAGGTATCAAAGAACAAAAATTTAATTTTAAAATTCAAGTTTCTCCACTTGATTGTACAGGATGTGAGCTTTGTGTTCATGAGTGTCCTACTAAAGAAAAATCTTTGGTTATGGTGCCACTTGGAGAAGAGCTTGAAAATGGCGAGCAAGAAAATGCGGATTATTTGTTTAAAAAAGTAGCTTATAAAGATGATATCTTAAGTAGAGAAAATACTAAAGGTATTCAATTTGCTCAACCTTTATTTGAATTTCATGGTGCTTGCCCTGGGTGTGGTGAGACTCCATATATTACTTTACTCACTAGATTGTTTGGCGAAAGAATGATTATTGCTAATGCAACAGGATGTAGCTCTATCTATGGTGGTTCAGCACCATCAACGCCTTATAGAAAAAGCAATAAAAATGGTCGAGGTCCTGCTTGGGGAAATTCTTTATTTGAAGATAATGCTGAATTTGGATTAGGTATGAAAGTAGCTACTGAAGCTACTAGATATAAAATTGAAACTATTATGAATGAAAGTATGCAAGAAGTTCCTAATGCACTTTCTGCCTTATATAAAGAATGGATAGCTAATAAAGATGATGCTAAGATGTCTTCAGAATTAAGAGATAAATTGATTCCATTGTTAGAAGAAAATAAAGAAAATAAAGCTGTAAATAAAATTTTAGAACTTAAAAATTATCTTAGTAAAAAATCTCATTGGATTTTTGGTGGTGATGGTTGGGCTTATGATATAGGCTATGGTGGGCTTGATCATGTTTTAGCAAGTGGAGAAAATGTTAATATTTTAGTACTTGATACTGAAGTGTATTCTAATACAGGAGGGCAAAGTTCAAAATCTTCTAGAACTGGAGCTGTAGCTCAATTTGCTGCTGCTGGAAAGCCTGTGCAGAAAAAAGACTTAGGGCAAATTGCTATGACTTATGGTTATATCTTTGTAGCTCAAGTTAATTCAAATTCAAATTATTCTCACTTATTAAAAGCAGTAATGGCAGCTGAAGCTTATAATGGTCCTTCATTGATTATAGCTTATGCTCCTTGTATTGCTCATGGCATAAAAGGAGGTCTTGGAAATTCTGGAGAACAAGCAGAATTAGCTACTAAATGTGGATATTGGCCAACATATATCTTTGATCCACGTTTAGAAATAGAAGGAAAGAATCCATTAACAATTTCATCTAAAGATCCTGATTGGGATTTATATGAAAGTTTCTTGATGAATGAGGTGCGTTATAGCTCTTTGAAAAAATCAAATCCTGAACAAGCAAAGGAATTGTTTGAAAAAAATAAAACTGAAGCTCAGCGTCGCTATAGACAATTAAAGCGTTTAGCAAGTGCTGATTTTAGTAATGAAAATTAGTTTTGTTCAAAAACTTTTTAATACTAATAATGGCGATTAATGCTTATTGCATTAATCAGTCCATTTTTAAGGATTGTATGGCTAGTGATTTAGTTTTGCTCCACGATCCTTTTTTCAAAAAAATACAAGAAGTTAAAACTGATTTTTATTTACAAGCAATAGTTTCTAATAAAGTAAAAATAAACAATGTATGGTATGTTTTAAATGATGAAATTGATGGTTATAAGATTATTATGATAGATAAATTTCAAGTCATTCTTGTAAAAGATCAAAAAGAAATGGTTTTAAATTTATATGAAAAAAATAATAATATTATTATTTATTAGTTTGTATTTTAATTATGCTTTTGCAACTTCATGTCATAAACGAGTTTTTGATATAAGCATAGACTCTAAGGGAACTTTATTAGAAATTTTAAATGAATTAGGGAAAGAGTGCGGTTTTAGTATCGTCATTAAAGATGAGTTGGCTAAAAATAAATTAAATACTGATAAAAATTATCTTCATATTAGAAAGATGTCTTTAAAAGAAATCTTTAATTTACTACTTAAGGAAAATAATCTTGCATATGAATATGAAAAAAATATTTTAAAAATTTATGGAAGAATTATCAAAACTTTTAAAATTCATTATATAAGTTCTATTAGAGAGGGGCAAAGTGTTATTAAAGCTTCTATAGATTCAAGGCCAAGGCAAGGAGAATATGAACATTCTAGCAAAGAAGCAGATAATTTAGTCGTAAGCACAGATAAATTTGATTTTTGGGCAAATATTGCAGAAGAAATTCAAGCTTTACTTGATGAAAATTCTGCAAAGCCTATCATAAATACCAATGCAGGAATTATTACTCTCAAAGCCACACCATATGAAATAATTAGAATTCAAAATTATCTTGATGACTTAAATAAAAGGTTGAAAAAACAAGTTTTGATTGAAGTGAGTATTGTCGCAGTGCATTTAAATAAAAATCATTCTAATGGTATCAATTGGCAAGAGCTTGCTTTTAGATTAAATGGTGATGATAATAATTTTATTATCAATAAAGGTGGTATCAAAAATATTAATTTGAAGGCAAATGTGGATACTAAAGTAATTTTAAATTTATTACAAGAAAATGGCAAAACAATAGTTCTTTCTAATCCAAAATTAACAGCTTTAAATAATCAACAAGCGATTATTTCCATAGGCGATACTATTAATTATCAAGTAAAAGAAAGTTCTAAAGGTACTGAAAATGGAACTACAATTAGTGAAACTTATAATAATTATTCTATTTTTGTGGGAATTTTACTAAATATCTTACCAGAAATTTCAGATGATCATAAAATTATGTTGAGAATAAATCCAAGTTTAAGCAATCTTAAATACAACATTGATAACCATCATCAAAATAAACCTCGTAATATAGCTCCTGATACTATACAAAAAAAGCTTTCCACGGTTGTCGAAGTTGAGGATTCTCAAACTTTGATTTTAGGTGGATTAATTGGCAAAAATAGTATAAGTAGTCAAAATGAAATTAGTATTCTTTCAAAAATTCCTATTTTTGGGTCTTTATTTCAAGGAAAACAAAATATTGAAGATACAAATGAAATTATTTTTATTATCAAACCAACTATTATTAAAGAAGATAAAAAAATATTAAATTTAAAAGAATTAGGCTTTGAAAATGAAGATTATATGTTTTAGTTTTGTAAGTTTGTTTTTATTTTCAAATTTATATGCTAAGGTTAATATAAAAAACGAATATATAGATTCTTTAATTTTATATAAGAAATTCACTAAAGATCCAAATTATACTAATGCTTTAAATTTAGCACAATATTTTTATATAAATAAGGACTATAAAAATGCTGTATTTTGGTCTATTGAGGCAAATAGTATGGAATGTTTAGAAAAAGATGCTTGGTTGATTTTCATAAATTCTAAAATACAACAAGGACAAATGAGTGAAGCCTTAAGAGCAAAAGAAGAGTATGAGAAGATATTAAATGGAAAATACTAAAATAGAAGATATTTATAATGTATTAGATACGCTAAAATACCAGGAGCTTTTGTCTTTAGATGAGGATTTTTTTAAACAATTAGCGACTAAGTATCATTTTGATTTTGTAGATTTAGATAAAAAGAATGACTTTGAAAAATACTTGTATGTTTTACCACTTACGCTTATGGAAAAGTATAATTTTTTTTGCTATCAAGAAGATGATGAAAATTTATATATAGTTTCTTATAAACCCTTAAAAGATGATGGTCTAACAAAAATACAAAATATTTTTAGAACTAAAAATATATGTTTATCTATAGCCGAATTTTCAAAATTTGAGTATTTTTTTAAAAAAATAATATTTTTAATTAAATTTAAAAATTACTCTCAAGAATTAGAGAAAATTTTAAATTCAAAAAATACACAAGAAAGTGATTATTTAGAACAAATTTTATTATTAATTTTATCTTATGCTAATTTTTTAAAAGCTAGTGATATGCATTTTGAGCCTTTAGAAAATATAGTAAAGTTAAGATTTAGAATAGATGGAATTTTGCAAGATATTATTTATTTTAAATATGATATTTATCAATCTTTATTAACTTATATTAAGATGATTTCCTTGCTTAATGTAGCTGAACAAAAAAATTCTCAAGATGGAAGTTTTACAATGGAACTTGAAGATCAAAAATTTGATTTTAGGGTTTCAATTATGCCACTTTTATTTGGACAAGGTGTGGTAATAAGGATTTTAAAACAAGAAAATACCTTTAAATTTGAAAAATTATTTTTAGAAGAAGAAATATCTAATAAAATAAAAGCTAATATCCAAGCTTTAAATGGTTTGATTTTATTTTGTGGTCCTACAGGAAGTGGGAAAAGCACTTTTATGCATACTATATTAAATGAGATCGATGAAAATAAAAAAATTCTTACCTTGGAAGATCCTATAGAATATAAATTAAAAAATGCTCAACAAATTCTTTTAAATACTAAGGCAAATTTTGATTTTCATAAAGCATTAAGAGGTGTTTTAAGACAAGATCCTGATGTGATTATGGTAGGAGAGATAAGAGATGAGGAAAGTTTAGATATAGTTTTAAAAGCTTCATTAAGTGGCCATTTAGTTTTAAGTACTTTACATACAAATAGTGCCTTAGAAGCAATTTTTAGAATGATGCATATGGGAGCAAAATCTTATCTTATCGCAAGATCTTTAAAGTTGATTGTTTCTCAACGTTTAGTTCGCAAACTTTGTGAATGCAAAAAAGAGCAAGAAGAAAATTTTATTTATAAAAATAAAACTATCAAAGACAAATTCTATAAAGCAAAAGGTTGTTCAAAATGTATGATGAGTGGATACAAAGGTAGGATTATGGTGGCAGAATTTTTATTTGTTGATCAAAATATAAAAAATATGATAGAAAATAATTATTCTTTTGATGATATACAAAATTATGCCATAAAACATAATTTTATATCTTTAAGTGAAGATGCTTTAAATAAAGCTAGAATGGGTCTTACTAGCATAGATGAAATTTGGAAAATTATGCTTTGAAGCGTTATTTAATTACTTATTTATTTAATCAAGAAGAAAAACAAATTATTATTAAGGCAAATAATCTTTATGAGGCTAGAATTAAAGCTTTAGAAAAATATAAAATTTTAGTTGATATTAAAGAGTATTTTGATGAAAGAAATATAAAAATTAAAGAAGAAGAATTAATTTTTGTGCTTAAAGATTTAAAAATAGTTTTACATGCAGGACTTAGCTTGCAAGAAGCAATTTTAGAGTTTTGTCAAAATTCTTATGATAAAAAAATTACAAATATTTTTCAGAATATTTTTCAAAAACTTAAGAATGGATTATCATATGAAGAAGCTTTTAGAGATATTTTAAATTCCACAGAATTAGCAATTTTAAAAATTTGTGAGGGGAAGCAAGATTTAAGTAAAGCATTTGAGATAATTATTTCTCTAAAAGAAAAAAAATTAAAAAATATCAAACAATTTAAAAAAGCAATTTCGTATCCTGTATTAGTTTTTGCAAGTATTGTATTTGCATTTTTGATTTTAATGTTTTTTGTATTGCCTGAATTTAAAAATTTATTTATTCAACTTGATTTAGATTTACCTCTTATAACAAAAATTTTATTTTTTATAGGAGATTTTTTAGTTGATTACTCATTGTTTATTATGGTTTGTATTGTGTTTTGTTTATTGTGGATCTATATTTTGTTTAATAAGACTTCTTTGTTTGATCAAATACTTATTGTTACGCCTATTTTTGGAAAAATTATAATGTATCAAGATAAATTTTGTTTTTTTATTATACTTTCTTATTTGCTAAATTCAGGAGTTGATATAAAAAAAGCGTTAAAATTAGCTAGTGATGGTATTAATAATAAAATTTTAAAAAATAAAATTACTTATGCTATAGCTTTGTTTGAGTCAGGGCTTGATTTAGCTCAAGCTTTTTCTAAAATAAAACTTTTTGAATCTTTTGCAATTAGAATGCTAAATTTATCTTTAAAAAGTTCAAAAATTGATGAGAGCACTTATGATTTAGCTATGTTTTTTGAATACAAAAAAGAAGAATATATACAAAAAATTTTTTCAATGTTAGAACCTTTAATGATTATATTTATGGCTAGTATGATTTTGATTCTTGCTTTAGCAATATTTTTACCTATGTGGCAAATTAGTCAAGGAATTTAAGCTAAATAATCATAAATAACTTTGATAATAGTAAGTGCTACTATAACTAAAAAAAGTTTTTTTATAAAAGTTCCTTGAGTTTTTAAGACTAGTTTTGATCCAATAAATGCACCTATTATTTGTCCTATACCCATTAAAATTCCAACTTTCCAAAGAATTTCATAAAAATATAAAAATACTATTAAAGCTACTATATTACTTGTGAAATTTAAAATTTTTGTATTAATGCTTGCATTTTTCATATTAAAACCTAAAAATATTACACACGCAAAGATCCAAAATGAACCTGTGCCTGGTCCTAAAAAACCATCATAAAATCCTAATAATAATCCAAAAATAATTTGAAAACTTGTGATATTCATTCTAGCTTTATTATGAATTTGTCCAAGATCTGGTTTAAAAATAGTATAAATAAAAATTAAAATTAAACAAATTAAAACAATTATTTTTACCAATCTTTGTTCTATGAGTAATATACTATAAGTACCTATGACAGCCCCTATAGCGGTAAATAAAATACCTAGAATAATTTTTTGTATTTGCATAGATTTTCTATACATTAAAACCGCGGTAAATGATCCAAATATACCTTGAAGTTTGTTAGTTGCTAAAGCTAAATGTGCTGGAATTCCACAAGCAAATAAAGCTGGTATGGTAATTAATCCTCCTCCACCTACTATTGCATCAATACAACCTGCAAAAATAGCTACAAAAAATAAAATAACATAATAACCTAGTTCAAGTTCCATATAGTTTCTTTATTTTGTCCAATCCTATACAATGCAAAATCATATTTTATAGGATCATTAGAATCTAGTTTTTTTAAATTGCTAGTTAATTCTATCACGCTCTTAAAATCATAAGTTTTGCGATTTAATAATTTAAGTTTGAGTGAGACTTTATGAGTATGAGTATCTAGTGGCATTAGAAGGTCTTGTTTGCGTATATATTTAAAAATTCCTAAATCAAGCTCATCTTTTCTTACCATCCACCTTAAATACATATTGTATCTTTTTAAAGGAGAGCTTGGTTGTATAAATTTTTTAGAAAAGAAAAATTCATAGCCATAACTTCTGTAAGAATTTAGTTTGTAAATGGTATTTATGAAATTAGATATTGCATCTACGATATTTTGTTCTTTTTTATAAATTTTTGTAAAGATATTTTCTATACTATCTTCATTTTGCAATCTTTTGAGTGTAATGAAAATTTGGGCTATATCTAAGGAATTTTGAAAACGATATTTTAAATTTTTACATTCTTTTATAATATTTTGTTCATTTTCTTTTAATAAAGAAAAGTTAAGTTTTTTTAAAAAATTTACAATATTTTGTGCATTACCATAAGCAAATAATGCACATATTAAAGCTATTGTTTCATCTTTGTATATACTTGCAATTTGCAAAGGATCAGGATGTGAAAAAAGCTCTTTTTGCGTATTTTTGTGCGATGCAAAATTATCTAAAAGAGTTTTTAAATTCATTATGATTTTAAACCAAGTAAGGTATCTAGCATTTTATCCACCGTTGTAACTATTTTAGCTGCTGCTCCATAACTTGCTTGATATTTTATCAAAGCAGCTAATTCTTCATTAGTATTAACACCACTTTTTGATTGGTATTCTCCATAAACGGTGTTATAAATTGTCATATTGGTAGAATGCGCAAAGTTATTACTTTCAGCATTAGAAGCAATTTCTCCAGTAAATTTTCTATAATATCCATCTAAAGTCATAGTATCTATAGTGCCATTTTTATTATAAAAATTTACCGGTTTTGTTTGGAGTTGTAACATTGCATTAGCCACATCATTGTTTCCATTAATTCCAGAAGAGCTAGCTTTGAGAGTGTTTGGGTCATTTCTAATACTTGAATTGACATTGATGTTATTTGCATCTTGACCATTAAAAAAAGATGATACGTTTAAAGCACCTGGAAAATTTGTTCCATTATCTTTAAAAGATATTTTATATCCTGGTTTTAAATTATTCATTTGAAAATTTCCACTATCATTTTTACCATCATATTGATAAGATGCTTTGAAAAAATCATCTAAGTCATTACTATTATCTTTATCACCATTGTCATCTATATTAGCATTAATTTGTTTTACAACATCTTCTATTGTTGTATTTACATCAATTTTAATCGTTCTTTTAGCTACTTCTTGACCTTTGTTATCATAGACAACAAGATCAAAATTTCCTGCCTGAATATTTTTATCATAGCTCATTAATGAAGTGCTTGGTTTTAAACCTTTTAAATCATCTGAAAGCACTTTGTCTGTTGCAGCTTGAGCATAAACATTATTAGTTTGAGTGATTAGTGTTTTTGTAAAAGTATTTAGCATATCTTTATAATCTTGCAAAATTCCATCGCTAAAAGAATGGGTATTGCCATCATAATTTCTACCTCTTAAGTCAAGTTGAGCACCAAGCTGACCACCTGTAATTTTTCCAGTTAAATCATATCTATTTTCATCACTTACTTCATAAGAAATATTGTAAAATCCTTGAGGATTTTTATTATCAAGCTTTAAAGGATGAAAACTTGATCCATTAACTATGCTAAAACCTTTAATACTAAGATCATAATATTTTCCAGAATCAGTAATAGTTTGTTCTAAAGTATTATCTTGAGAAGAATGTCCCTTCCAAGCTACTGCATCAACTAATTTTGACAATCTAAGTTCTAACTCATCTCTTCTATCTCTTAATTGATTTGCATTATCTGTTGGCAATATTTCTTTTTGTTCTAATTGTTTATTGATATTTGCTATTTCTTGGCCAATATTATTAATTTCATCAACTGATTGTTTAATTTGTTCATTAACAGTTTGTTGCATTTTATCAAGAGCTTGCAAAGTTTTTTGTATATTTTGAGTAAGTGTATTTGCACTTTCTATTAAATCGATTTTGCTTGCACCATCACTTGGATTTGAAGCAAAATTATTCCAAGCATCATTGTAGTTTTTATAATCTTGCAAAATACCTGTTCCTTGCATATCCGGAAATCTTTGACTTGCTTCTTGTAAAATTTTTCCTAGATAATCAGTGTATTGCTGTTGGGTTGTAGCATTTTTTAATTTATAATAAGCATGTTCATCGTGTAATCTTTTAACCGTTTCAACTTGAGTCCCTGTTCCTAAATTCAAACCACCTCTTTTAATAGACATACCAGTGCCTTGAACTGCTCTTTGCCTTGTATAAAAGACTGCATCTGCATTCGAGATATTGTTTCCTGTGGTATGGATTTGAATTTCTGCGGCTTTTAATCCGCTAACCCCAGTATATAAACTATCAAAAATTCCCATATTGCTAACCTTTTAAACATTAATCTTAAATAATGAATCTGGAATTGTCTTTGAATCTCCATAAGCATTATTTGTTCCACTTTGATCAAACATAGTGTTTAAAAGATTGTCATAAAAATCTTTGATAATAAGAACTAATTTTGCATATTCTTTATTTTTTTGGTGTAAGGTATTTAAATTTTGTTTTAAAAGAGCAAGTTTTTCTTTATCCTCATTATCTAAAAGCTCGTCTAAACCTTTGTTGCTTCCATTGTTGCTTAAATCTATTAAAGCTTGATCGAGATTTTTTTTAGCAACTTGAAAATCATTAATAAATTTTGTTTTATTTTTTACACTTTCACTGACATTCTCGTGATTTGCAGCTTGAATATGCGCAATATCTTCGATGGTAAGATTGATAAGTTTATCTAAAATGAAATTTGTTTCGTCTAAATATTTTTTAACCATTGTTTATCCTTTTTTAGGCTATAAACCCAAAAAAGGATAAAATTATAATAAAGAATCTGCTATTGCACTTGATGTAGCTTGTAAATCTACCTTATACTCGCCATTTCTAATTTTAGTAGCAATTTGAGAAACTTTACTCTCTTCTGCCTTTTGAGTTTCTTTTGCCTTATTGTTTTCTTTATTCTCTGTTTTATTTAAATCATTAGTAGCAATTTGAGCTACATAATTTTGATATACAGGATTTATCATTTTAAGCCTCCAGTTCTATTGAAAAACTCTATGAACTATATCGGCACTTAAAAAAATAACTTAACCTCTTTCTTTTAAATAATCAAATAATAATTTTGAAAATCCTAACCCCCCACTTAAAGCTTTACTCATAGTGTCATTATACATAGATGAATAAATTTCACTACTAGCATCTTTTCCAAATAAAGAATTCTCTTGTTTTAAGGAGATATCTAAAACACTTTTAATTAAAAAAGCTTCAAAGGCATCTGTTTGCTCTTTTAAAGCTTTATCTTCATCATTAAGAGCTTGTATATGAGTGATATCATTTTTAAAAGCACTATTTGCATAGTTTCTAGCTGCTTGATAGCTATTATTATGTTTAGTTATATTCTCATAAAGTTCGCTACTATAATTTTTACTCGCTAAATAATTATCAACTTTCATTATATTATCTCCAAATCAGCACTAATTGCACCCGCTCTTTTTAAATTTTGCATAATAGCTATGATATCATTTGGGGTAGCGCCTAGTTTATTTAGCATTCTTGCAATATTAGCCACCGTTGTTTTGCTATTAGTTATTTTCAAGGTGTTAGAAACTGGATCAAGTATGCCACCATCTTTCATATCGATTTCATTTTGAGCCAATGTTGCATTGTTATTTGGATCTATTTTTATAGTAATATCTTTATGAGTTATCAATACTGGTTCAACTTCAATATTAACACCAGCTACCACAGTGCCAGTTCTTTCATCTATAATCACCTTAATTTCAGGTGTATAAGCTATATCTTGTTCTAAAACTCTAGCCATAAATTCAACATGAGAAAATTCCTCAGGTTTTATAAGTTTTATTGTTCTAGAATCTAAAGCTTTTGCAATATCTACACCAAAAACATTATTTAAAATTCTTTCTATATTGTTAGCTGTTTTAAAATTAGCATCTTTTAAGCTTAAAGTTAGATTATCATTTTGACTAAAATTTTGTTGAATTTCTCTTTCTACTACAGCACCATTCATAACATTTGCTGAGGTTGAGTGAGTTCCAGCTGATCCAGGTCTTGGACTTAGACCGCCTATGGCTAAAGATCCTTGTGCTACTGCATAAATTTCTCCATCAACTCCCTTTAAAGCAGTCATTAATAATGTTCCACCTTGAAGAGATTTTGCATCTCCTAAAGAAGCTACACTAACATCAATTTTATCACCACTTCTTGCAAAAGCAGGGAGTTTTGCTGTTACCATTACAGCGGCTGTATTTTTTGACTTAATATCATTAGGACTAATTTTTACATTCATACCTTGAAGCATATTTGATATAGATTGTAAAGTAAATTCACTACTAGTGCCATCACCGCTTCCATTTAGTCCAACAACTAAACCATATCCTATGAGTTGATTGTCTCTAACGCCAACGACATTTGCAAGTTCTTTAATCGTAGTTGCGTATAAACTTACGCTAAAAGCTATGAAAAATAATATGACTTTCATTGATTATTCCTTTAATCTATTGCTTTTTAGTTTAGATAAAAGCAAAAAAAGTTCCAATAATAATTTTATTACTTAAAAGTATAAAAACTTAAAGTTGTATTACCAAATTTTTTTTCTTTTATTTTATGAAAAAAGTTGATATTTTGTGGAGTTTTGAAGGTGCTATGATGTTCTAATATGATAATTTTAACATTTTTGCTTTGTATCATTTCTATCATTTTGAGTATTTTTTCATAAATATTAAAAAAACCCTCGCGAATATCAAAAGGAGGATCAAAATACAAAATAATTTCTTCTTTTGTGTCTTGTATAATTTGTGGAGTTTTTTTGAAGGTATCGTTGTTAAAACATATTGTGTTTTTATCAATATTTGAGGCATTTTTTAATGCTATTTCATAAGCTTTTTTATCTAATTCTATAGCATAACTTTTTAAACAACCATTGCTTCGTGCTTCAAGTGCCATTGAAGCACTTCCTCCAAAAGCTTCTATGAAAATTTTATTTTGTAATTGAAAACGCAAAACATTAAAAACGCAAGATTTTACTATATTTTTTGTGCTTCTTGTAGTTTTTAAATTAGGTAAAAGTATTTTTTTACCTTTAAATATACCACTTTCTATGCAAGAATATAATTTTTGAGATTTTTCTTGATTGAGATTAAATTTTTCTTTTATATAAGAATTTAAAGGCTCTTTTGTATTTTTAAGTATGTATTTTTTAGACATTAGTGGATTATTCTTGTAAAAGATTTTTTAAATCTTTTTTGTAAAAATCAAAAATCTCATCTATTTTTTTATGTGTTTGATTACGCAGTTGTTCTAATAATGTCTCACATTTTTGATTCATAATTTTCTTTTCGCGATAAGCAATTTTATAAGCCATATTTTGTAAGCTTGCATTAAATTCTTCTAAAGCTTGCAATAATTCTTTAGTGCTAAAAGGTATGCTTAAAAAAACAGAATGCTTACTGATGATAAATTGTGGTTTTTGAGAATGAATTTTTTCATCACAAACAATAAAATCACAATCCTTTTTCAAAACTAAATGTTCTTTTAAGATAAGCTCCAAGGTTTTTTCTAAGATTAAATCTTTGCATTCAAGGGAAATTTTCATTCTACTAAACTCACTTTTAAGGAATGTTTTTTTAAGGTATGTGGGATTATACCCAAAGTTAGATTTGCAAGTTCTGAAAAGGTTAAGATGTAAAAATCTTTAAAATTTCTTCCAGATGTAGCTTGTAATTCTTTAAAACATTTATCAAACATATAAAGAGCATAAAAATTTTCTACAACTAAAAAATCGCTTCCACTATCATAAGCATCTAAAACTATAGCAGCTGCCATTTTATAAGCTAATTGAGGATTTAGTGTTAAAAAACTATATCCACACGTTTTATATTTTCTTTCAAAATCTATAATATTAGCACGAAGAATTTTAGCTAATTGTAGTGAGGATTGTGCTTGAGATAAACCTTGATATATAGAAATATTAAATCCATCAAAATAATGTTTAATATGCTCTTGTTTTAAATTTTGAAGAAAAATATTAGGAGCGTATTGAATTTTTTCAATCCGACTTAGTATATCATAAGAACTAAATTCACACGCTAAAATCTTATCATCTTCATCCATCATCTTTTCGTATTCTTTTAATGCATCTTTAGGGCTGTAATCAATGATAAAATAATTATCTCCCAAAGGTTTTTTGCAAATTTGATTTTTTACTCCAATAAGCTCTAATGCATCTGCAATGATATCAAAACAATGAAATAGATCATTATTAGTATTAGTATAAATTTTATACATATTTTTCCCTTTTAAAACATAAGTCTTGCATAGCCAGCTTTAACAAGCAATATTTTTAATTCTTTAATATAAGCTTCATAGTCAGATTCATTAGATGAAATAAAATTTTTAAAACTCGTATGATAATAAATTCCTTTTTCTTCATCTGCAATTAATTTTAAGAAATAAGGAGTTTTTTCAGGATATTTTAAAAGCATTTTATAAGCAAATATAAAAAAACTATCACCTAGATATTGAGGTAAAAATTCTCTCACCTCACTAGTATAATATAAGAAATCATATTGTCTATAAAGTTCTATATCGTGAGTATCAACTAAATTTTCAAAAAGTTTAAATTTTTCATAAAAATCACTTTTGTCAATGATGAGATCTTTAATAGCTCTTTTAGTATCTAGTGGCTCTATGATTAATTCTGTTCCAAATTGCTCTATGATATTTTTTAAATTTCGTCTTTGTCTAATAGCAATCTGGTTGATCTTAATGCAACTTTCAGAATTATCTTCAAAATCAAAATATATATCATCTTTTTTAATTTGTAAAAGTAAGTCATAAACCCTTTGAAAATTATCACTTTCATAAATATATGGTTTATAATAAGCTAAATAATCACTATTTTTGTCAAAACGAAAAATTCTTAAAATTATTTTCATAATTATATCCTTGTATTATTTTGCATTATATACATTTTAAACTTATAAAAATTTGATTATTATAAAAAATTAAATTCATTTTGTATAGAATATTCTTATGGATAAAGAAAAATTTGTTATTAGTGCTTTTGCTAATTCTATTAACGGAGATGATGGTGCTGTCGTAGATGGTTATTGTTATTCTAAAGATCTATTTTGTGAGGATATCCATTTTAAAAGAACTTGGATGGATTTAAAACAAATAGGTGCTAAAGCTATGATTGTCAATATTTCTGATGCAATCGTTATGAATTCGATTCCAAAATATGCTCTATTAGGACTTTCTTTACCAAAAGATTTATCTTTAAATGATATAAAAAAAATACAACAAGGCTTATTGCAAGAAGCTAAAAATTTTAAAATACAAATTATAGGTGGTGATACCATAGCTGATAATAAAATTAATATCAGCATTACTATTATTTCTAAAGTCAATAAGAATCAAAAAGTAACATATCGAAAAGGTTTAAAAAAAGGTGATTTTTTAGCTTTTAGTGGAAAATTAGGAGATAGCATAAAGGGTTTAAGAATTTTACAAAGAGGTTCTTTGCTTCATTCTAAACATAGATTTATAAGACCTAGTTTAAGATCAAATTTTTTTTATGATATAGCTAAAAAAATAAATGCGAGTATGGATTTATCAGATGGTTTAAATAAAGATTTATCAAGAATGCTTGCTATTAATCGTTTAGGTATTAAATTTCTTAGAAAACTTAGTTTTTTTGAATTAAATAGTGCAGAAGAATATGAAATTTTATTTGCATTTAATAAAAAATACAAAGCCTATATAGAGAATATGGCTAAAAAACATAGAGTGAAAATAAATATTTTTGCAAAAACTAAATTAGGAAGGTATATGTATTATGGAAAAGAACACCATTTTTAAACCTCTTTATGCTTTAAATCATAGTCCTATAAATGTTTATTTTTCTAAAAATAGTAATGATTTTGTAGTAAGAGAAAAACCTTTATATGATTTTAGCGGTAAAGGAGAGCATCTTATCTTGCATATTCAAAAAAAAGATTTAAGCACAAGTGAAGCTTTGCGAATTTTAAGTGAGCAAACTGGTGTAAAAATGAGAGATTTTGGATATTGTGGTCTTAAAGATAAGCAAGGACTAACTACTCAATATATTTCAATGCCTAAAAAATTTGAAGGTAATTTAAAAAATTTTCAACATGAAAAAATGAAAATACTAGAAAATTTTATTCACGATAATAAACTTAGAATAGGTCATTTAAAAGGAAATTCCTTTTTTATAAGACTTAAAAAAGTTTCAAATATAGATGCGCTTAAAATCAAACAAGCTTTTGATACTCTTAAAAATCAAGGTTTTGCTAATTATTTTGGATATCAGCGTTTTGGAAAATTTCAAGATAATTTTTATCAAGGTTTAGAAATTTTAAGAGGAAAAAAAAATATAAAAAATAAAAAAATACAAGATTTTTTGATTTCTGCTTTTCAAAGCGAACTTTTTAATAAATATTTAAGCAAAAGAATAGAAATTTCTCGATTTATTGAAGAATTTAACGAAAAAGAAGTAAGAGAAATTTATATGCTTGATAAGCAAGAATATAAATCTTTAAAAGAACAAAAACAATTTTTTAAGCTTTTGCAAGGAGAAGTTTTAGGTCATTATCCTTTTGGAAAATGTTTTATTTGTGAGAATTTGCAAGATGAGTTAGAAAGATTTATGCAAAGAGATATTAGTGCTATGGGGCTTTTGTTGGGAATGAAAGCTTATGAGTGTCAAATAGGAAGCTTAGCACAGAAAATAGAGAGTGAAATTTTTTTAGATTTTTATGAATATAAAATTAAAATGCAAGGTTCAAGAAGATTTTTATGGTCTTATATGCAAGATTGTAAATACTACTATGATGAAGAAAAAGCACATTGTATTTTAGAGTTCTTTTTACAAAAAGGTTCATATGCAACGATTGTTTTAGAAGAAATTTTACATATTGATATACAAGGGTGAGATAAAATATATTAAAATTGATATTAAATATCAGTTTAAATTTATTTTTTTAAATTATAATAACCATTATCATTATTTAATACAAGGAAAAAAAATGTCAGTTTTGGTTATTGGTGCAGATGAGATCACCCCTATTAAAGCGGTTTTGACAAATTTAGGTGCAAAAGATATCCAACATTGGGATGCTAGAAATGAAAATAGAGTAAATAGAAAACCTATTCCTCAAAGCACGCAATGTATTGTAATGCTTACTAGTTTCTTAAATCACAATACTATGAAAAAAATTAAAACTGAAGCTAAAAAAAGAAATATACCTTTAGTGTGTGCTAAGCGTAGTGTAAGTTGTGTGTATTGTGAGTATTGTAAAGTTTTTGGGTTAGATCAAAAATATGAGTGTATCAATAAAGGATAAAAATGTTTGGATTTATTAAAAATCAACAGATTATTCCAAATATTTTTGAAAGTTATTCTCAAAATGAAATAAATTATATATTTTTAAATTTTTATAATGCGTTAAATGAAAGTGATATGAGAGTTCCTTATAAATATGCAAAAGTAGCTAAGAATTTAAAAGATATATTTAAATTATATATCCAAGATTTGCTTAAAAAAGATGATATTTTTAAACAATGTGCTCATTCTAAAGAAATTATTGCAATTTATAAGAAAAATGGATTTTGTGATAGTTTAAAATATAAAAATCCTAATTCAATTTCTGCAAAATTAATATTAAAAGTATTTTTTAAAGAACAATTTTTGATTGATCCTCAAATTGTTTTTGAGAATTTTGTTTTTGATAAAATTTGTAAAACTAATCCGCAACTAAAAATAGATATAAAAGATAACTTGTGTATAATAAATGATAAAATGGCTATTAATGCGAAATTTTATCAAGATGAGGAAAATGATATAAATCTTGCATTAAAAATCATTAGTAAAAATTCTTTTGATAAGTTTTATATTGTGTATCCAAGAAACAAGAACTTTACTCAATATAAACATATTAGACATTTTTTATGTGGAAATAATAATACTTTGTTAAAATTAGTTCCCTATACTATTAATAATCAAATTTTAAGGAGATGATGATGGCAGTAGCAGTGATTTTTGGGAGTTCTATGGGAAATACCGAGAGTGCAGCTGGTATGATTGCACAGAAATTAGGAATTTCTGATGTATTAAATATTGCAGATATTGATGCAGATAAAATTAATTCTTATGATAAATTAATTTGTGGAACTTCTACTTGGGGAAGCGGTGATTTGCAAGATGATTGGGATAGTTTTGACTTTTCAAAATTAAATCTTAATGGCAAAATAGTAGCAGTTTTTGGTATGGGAGATAGTGAAAGTTATTCAGATACGTATTGTGGTGCTATGGGAAAATTAGCTCAAGAATTAAAATCAGCTGGTGCAAATCTTGTTGGTGCTGTTTCTACTGGTGGATATACTTTTGAATCAAGCGATGCAGTAGAGGGTGATAAATTTGTAGGACTTGCCTTAGATAATGACAATCATGAAGATTTAACCGAGAGTAGAATTGATGCTTGGATTGAACAAATTAAACCTTCTTTTTCTTAAAAAATAAGATGTCTTTATTTTAGACATCTTTGGAATTCTAATTTTTTAGAAAGCAACATTTTATTGTCTGTATATTTAGCCCAATAAATTTCTAGAGCATAGATACTTGCACTTGTAAATTTTGCAAAGGTAAATTTATCAAAATACATTGTTTTTTGTTCATTATTTGCTTGTTTGAAATATGCCTTAGCTTGAATTCCTTTGATAAGATAAATTAGTTTATTATCATAGGCGATATTTACTGAGACATTAGGATACTTATGTGCAAGCTGTATATGCTTTGTATAATCATAGCTTGCAAAAATCAAAGCTAGATTTAGCATATCAAAGGCATAATAGCAACTTGCACAATACACTCCATTGCTATCATCTTGTATTCCTAAATGTAAAATTTTTTGAGATAAAATAAAATTTTGAATTTCTTTATGCATTTTGATTAGCTTGTAAGAATAAGATTTTTTGATAGAACAAATGAGTTAAAAAAATCACATAAAAAACTTGTAAAAATAATCCCAATAAAGGAACACTAGAGAGTAAAAAAAATATAAAAGTTGTTAATTTAAAATATAAAGGCGATGAATTTTTGAAAAATATTTTAAAATTTGTCTTATCTAAAATACAACTTCCTACATCAAGAATCAAAAATTTATGAAAAATATAATAAAACACACCATAGTAGATAACAATACTCACAAAGGGAATGATAAGCAAAAAAGTAGCTAAAATAAATAAAATAATCCCAACAAATAAAATCTTAAAAATTTTTAATAAAACTTCTAAGAAGTTTATTTCATTGTTTGTAGGATAATGGTAGTATTTGATATTGATTTTTTTTACAATGTAAGGCGTCAAAAAGGATATAATAATCATAGATATAAAAACAGAGGCAAAAATTACAATAAAAAATCCGCCTACAATACTTAAAAAAGCTAATGAGAACTGAACAATGCTAAAGCTAAAAAACCAAGATAGCCAAGAGTTATTAACAAAATCATCTAAATAATAAAAAAAAGTATTATAAGTATAAAAAACACACAAAGCCAAGAAGATTATACTAAATAATAAAGGTAAAAAAGCAAATTTTAAAAATGATTTATTCAAAAAGTCTCGTAAGCTTAGATAAAATATACTCATTGTATTTGCTGATAGATCTTTTGTAATTTTGTATAAATTTCTTCATATTTTAGTGTATCTTTTAAAATTTGATTTAAAACTTCATTATCTTCTATACCATTCCAGTTTTTTTTGTATGTTCCAGTTTTATAACCATTATCTTGTCTAAATTGATTTAAAACATTTTTTCCTATGTAAATTTTATGGAGATCAAAAAAATTTAATCCACATTTTTTTGCTAAGACAAAATATGCACTCAATAATTCACCTAAATCATAATCAAATCCACTGCATTTGTGTATAATAAGCTCAATATCGTTTAAAATTCCGTAAATATCGGCATCTTTTGGGATAGGATTTTCTTTGCAAAAATCATCAAAAAAACTTACAGATGAAACCTCTTCAGCTATAAAATCTTTATTAGTAATATTTTTTTCTTTATATTCTTCTAAGATCAAGCTCATAATAAAATGCCAGATATCTACAATTTCAATGCGAACATTATCCCAATTAGTAGGGGTGTTAATACTTTTCCAATGTTTCCAAGCAAAAGAATCAATAAGTTCAGCACATTCCATATAAATACATCTTCTAAAGCTAATTAGCTTACCTTCTTTCGTGTAGCCGTTTTCCCAATTTATACCATTAGTTTCATCGTTTAGTTTTTGCTGAAGTTCAAGCATATTTTTTAAAATATCTTTTGTATTCATATTATGCTATCCTTTTAGGCATAAAATCCAAATTCTTTATTATTTTCTTTTTCTTTATTATAATCTTTCCAAATTTCTTCTAATAATTTTGCACTATCTTGGAATATTTGTGTTTTAACATCTTTAAGATCGGTTTTATTCATTTCTTGTTTTAAACTCTTATCCATAGTATTAAGTAATTCGTGCAATGTAGCTTTTTTATGCTCTTCATTTTTAGCTTGAGGCAATACATCGGTAATACTCATTGCAGTAGTGATTAACTCTTTAGGTTTTAAACTTCCTACTCTAGAATTTTTCATAAATTCATCAATTTGAGGTTGGACTTTAGCAACAGCGTCTTTAATTTCTTTAATATCATCTTCTGATAATTTAGTTCCACTATATGAGAATGAAAATCCAAACTGACTCTTTAAACTTAGAGAAGTTGAGTTTCCTTCTTGTTTAAGTTTTGCTTCTTTTTCATCATACATTGAAAATGAAAGCTGATTTCCACTTTTTGTTTTAATATCCATTGAAAAATTTTGAGAGTTTAAGCTTGAAATTTGCATAGTTTAATCCTTTTAAATTAATATCAAGGTTAAATCGACAAAACAATAAAATATTCAATACTACTGCAAGGTTTTTTATCTTATAAATATTTAAAAAATTATCTGCTGTGATATTTTTTAAATAATTGTGAGTTCCCAAAATATTTTTTGTAATTTTTCATTATTTGTGCATAAAAATACTTTTTCCTTTTGATGTATATCTTTGCACGCTTTTAAGGCTTGTTTTAAATGATCTTTTATAGAAAAAATCAACCCATAAGCAATAGCCCTTTCATCTAATCCACCTAACATATAAATTAAAAGCATACGTAGCGATTTTGTAACATCGATTTTAGCTTGTTCGTTTATAGTGGTTTTAAAATCAAATTTACTAGGATGTTTAAATTTATAAGATAAAGCAAGATCTAAAAATTCATCTATAGAGGTTAATTTTTTACCGCATATAAAAGGATAAGTAAAATAAAATAAATCTAATATATTTTTGCTTATATAACTTTCTTCATTATAATTTTCTTGTATAAAATCATAATAATTTTTAAATTGTTGTTGATAATTTTGCACTAAATTCATTGTTATTTTAGTTTTAGCAAAAGTATTTAAAAAAATTTTAGGATTGCTTTCAAAGCTAAAATCTAAGAAAGTGCTTTTTTGATTATTTTGATAAAAAATTTGAGTAGAATCAGCAAAATCTAATAAAATATTTTTTTCATTTAAATTATTCGATGTAGTATGAATTTTTTGCATATTTTGCAAAATATTAGAAAAATCTTTATAAGCATAATCATTATTCATAGGTTTTTCATACAAGCCAAAATCGTCCCAAAAGTTATTTTCACTACAGGCAATGCATCCGTGTCCTGCTGCTACTGGCCAAGATGTTTTAGCATTAAATTTAGTTTTTGGGCAGTTATTGTAAGCATAAGGCCCTTTGCAACCAACTTTAAATAAACAATAACCTTGTTTAATATTTTCATCATTAAAACTTTGAGCAAAATTTCCTGCCTCAAATTTAGCTTTTCTTTCGCATAAATCGTGCAAGCATTTACCATAAAGTGATAAAGGTCTATTTTGATCATCTAATGGTGGTTCTTGTTCAAATAAAATATAAAAACAAAGTGCTGCAATAATATTAATATCACTTGGCGGGCAACCTGGAATATTAATAACCTTTTCTTCTAAAACCTTAGAAATTCCCTCGCTTTTAGTTGGATTAGGTTCTGCTGCTTGTATTCCACCATAACTAGAGCAAGTTCCCATAGCAAAAATAGCTTTAGCTTTCATTGCACATTTTTTTAAAATTTCATAGCCATTTTCTCCATGGGCTCCTATAGTTAAATAAAAAGGATTAATAGCACAAACACCACCTTCTACTGCTAAAATAAAATCTTTTTTTTCTAAAATATAATTTAAGTGCGTTTCTGCTTGATGCCCACTTGAATTCATAAATGTCTCATGATATTCTAAAGAAATAAAATCAAAGATTAAATCTACAAAATCAGGCAATGAGGTTCTAAGCAAGCTTTCACTACATCCTGTGCATTCGCTTAAATGTAGCCATATTAAACTAGGTGGAGTGTGGAGTTGAAAGTATCTATGTGCTAGCACAATAAAATCATTAGGCAACCCTAGTATTTTAATGATAGAACTTATAGATTCTAAAGAAATATCTCTTTCTTCTTTTTGTGAATTTTCTAAAAGTGTAATTTTACGTTCAAGTATAGATTTTAATATATCATTATTTAAATGCATTTTTGTATCCTTTTGCTACTTGTATCATTTGCAAAAAATCACTTGCTTTTAATGCGGCCGAACCTACTAAAACTCCATCACAATTTTTTAAAGAGCAGATGGATTGGATATTGTTTTGATTAACACTTCCTCCATATAAAAGTTTGATATTACCATAGTGCTTTAAAAAATCAAGAATCATATCAATATCGCAAAGATCAGCACTAACTCCTGTCCCTATAGAATAAATTGGTTCGTATGCTATGATGAGTTTTTCATAGTTTAAATCTATATTTTCGATTTGTTTTTTTAAAAAATCTAAACTCTTTTTTGCTTGTTTTGTTTCTAAACTTTCTCCTATGCAATAAATAATGTTATATGATAGATTTTTAGCAAAATCAAATTTAGTTCTTAAAAATTTTTCATCTTCGCCTAGAATTCTTCTTTCAGAGTGTCCTATTAAGACACTTTTTATATTAAATTCTTCTAAATGTTCTTGTCCAATTTCTCCTGTATATGCACCATTTTTACAAGGATAAAAATTTTGCGCACCCTGATGAAAATTTAATTTTTGCATTAAAAATGAAGTATTTGAAGGAAAAATAAAAATTTCATCTTCAGTATTTTGATATGCATTAATTTCTTGAGCATAGGATTTAAAACTAGTTCTTGTATGGTTGCATTTTAAATTTGCAGCAAAAATCATTCATTATCCTTTAGCATTAAAGGTTTTATTCCAGGAAGTTCTTTGCCTTCTATAAGCTCTAAAGAAGCTCCTCCTCCTGTTGAAATGAAAGTCATTTCATCAGCATCTCCTGCTCTTGCAACAACATCGGCTGTATCTCCACCACCAATAACAGTCGTAGCATGTGATTCGCTAATATAATGACTCATTTTAACACTACCTTTTGAAAATTTATCTATTTCAAAAACACCCATAGGTCCATTCCACCATATAGTTTGTGCATCAGAAATAGCCTCTTTAAATAATCTTACGCTAGCAGGTCCTATATCAAGCCCCATCCAGCCTATTGGAATTTCTTGAATAGGAACATATTTCATTACTGCTTCTTGTGAGCAAGTTTGAGCAGCTGTTACATCTACTGGCAAATAAATCTTAACTCCTAAATTTTTACCTTTAAGTAATATTTTATTTGCTTCTTCTATCAATTCTTCTTCTAAAAGAGAATTTCCTATATCATAACCTTGTGCTTTTAAAAATGTAAAAGCCATACCACCGCCTATAATGAGCTTATCAACTTTTGGTAGTAAATTAGTTAGAGCTTGTAATTTACCACTTACTTTTGATCCTCCTACAACTGCTACAAAAGGACGTGCTGGGTGTTTAATGAGATTGCTTGCAAATTCTATTTCTTTTTGTAATAAAAATCCAGCACCCTTACAAGAGTTATCAAAAAAATTAGTGATAGCTTCTACACTTGCGTGAGCCCTATGACACACGCCAAAAGCATCATTAATATAAATATCAGCCATTGAAGCAAGTTTTTTAGCTAAATTTTCATCATTTTTTGTTTCGCCTTTTTCAAAACGCAAATTTTCTAAAAGTAAGATTTCGCCTTTTTTTAATTCAGAAGATTTTTTAATAGCATCTTCGCCTATAACATCTTTTGCCATTATGACTTCTTTAGACATTAATCTAGCAAGTCTTTTAGCAACAGGATCTAAAGAATACTTAGAAGCTATTTCTTTTGGGCGTCCTAAATGTGAAGCTAAAATTACACTGCAACCATTATCTAAGCAATATCTTATTGTCGGAATAGCTGATCTTATGCGACGATCATCAGTGATATTTAAAAATTCATCTTGAGGCACGTTAAAATCACATCTTATAAAGATTTTTTTATCAGCAAGATTTATGTCCTTAATTGATAAAATATTATTACTCATTTTAAACCTTTGCTTATAAATACTGCCATATCTACTAAGCGAGAAGAATAACCCCATTCGTTATCATACCAAGCAACAATTTTTACAAAATCATCACAAATTACTTGAGTTAAATCACTTGCCACAATTGCACCATAAGGACAAGTGATAAAATCACTAGAAACTCTTTCTTCATCATCTACATGTAAAATACCTCTTAAATTATCATTTGCAGCTTTTCTAAAAGTTTCATTGATTTTTTCTTTACTTACTTTTTGTTTTAAAGTTATGGTTAAATCTACCATTGATACATCAG
This sequence comes from Campylobacter sp., assembly GCF_020024835.1. Taxonomy (GTDB): domain Bacteria; phylum Campylobacterota; class Campylobacteria; order Campylobacterales; family Campylobacteraceae; genus Campylobacter_D. The sequence goes on from NZ_JAHHTD010000008.1 coordinate 29,971, forward strand.
CTATTGGCACTCGCATACTTTGTCCATGTAATTTTCCATCAAGTTCTGGCATAACAAGTTTCATAGCTTTAGCTGCTCCTGTTGATGTTGGAATAATATTTTGTGCAGCAGCTCGCGATCTTCTTTTGTCTCTTGCTTTTGCATCAATAATACTTTGTCCATTAGTATAAGCGTGAATAGTAGTCATTAAGCCTTTTTCTATACCAAAATTATCTTGTAAAACTCTACAAATTGGTCCTAAGCAATTAGTGGTGCAACTTGCATTAGAGATAATAGCTTCACCTTTATAATTATGTGCATTTACTCCTAGAACATAAGTTGGAGTTTTATCTTTTGCAGGAGCACTCATAATAACCTTTTGAATTCCATACTCTAAAAATTCTTGACATTTTTCTAAAGTTAAATGAGCACCGGTGCATTCTAAAACAATTTGTGCTCCATATTTTGAAAAATCTAAATCTGCAATATTTCTACTTTTTAAAACTTTTATTTTTTTATTATCAATAATTAAGTCATTTCCTTCATTTGTGATATTGCCCTCATATACTCCGTGGATAGTATCGTATTTAAAAAGGTATTTAGTAAGTTCTATATCAGTAGTATCATTTATCGCCACAAGTTCGATATCATCGCGTTTCATAATAATTCTTGCAACACATCTTCCAATGCGTCCAAAACCATTTATTGCAACTTTTACAGCCATTTTCATTTCCTTTTTATGATTAAATCGCTAAGATTTTACTAAAAAAAGGTTAAAAATTTAATGAAAATTGCACTTTTTGGTGGTAGTTTTGATCCACCGCATTTAGGACATAATGCAGTTGTGTTAAATGCTTTAGATAATTTAGATATTGATAAATTGATAATTATGCCTACTTTTATTAATCCTTTTAAAAATAGTTTTACAGCTAGTGAAACTAAACGTTTAGAATGGGTAAAAAAGCTTTGGGAGGATTTAGTTAAAGTTGAAATTTCTGATTTTGAAATAAAAAAACAAAGACCAGTTCCTAGCATAGAAAGTGTTGATTTTTTGTATGAAAAATATCAAATAAAAAAATTTTATCTTATTTTAGGTGCTGATCATTTACAAACACTGCACAAATGGCACGAGTATGATCGTTTAGAGAAAATGGTTGAATTTGTAATTGCAAGAAGAGAGGATATTTTTATACCAAAAAGATTCATAACTTTAGACACTAGAGTTGATATTTCTTCTTCTTTTATTAGAAAAACATTACAAACAACACAAGTTTGTGAGCAAATCAAAGAGGAAGTTAAGCTTTATTATTCTAAATTTAAAGATAAATAAATTAAGGAAACATATGGAAGAAAGAATTAGTAATATAGTTAAGATTTTAGATGATAAAAAAGCTGATTTTGTAGAAACTTTTGATATGCAAAATAAAGATTATTTTGTTAAATTTGTAATTATTGCCACCACTATGGGAGAAAGACACGCACTCTCTTTGCTTGATGATTTAAAAACTAATCTCAAAAATAAAGGAGAAGAATTTTTAAATATAGAAAGTAGCGAAGAATGGACAGCTATTGATTTAGGAGATATTTTGATTCATTTAATGAGTGAAAATTATAGACAAAAATACAACATAGAAGAATTTTTAAAAACACTAAATGAGCAAAACGATTATAAAAATTAATTTTAGTAAAAAATTATAAAATTAAATTATTTATATTTTTATAAGTTTTTGATTTAATATCTGTATAAATCCGTCAAAATTTGGAAGATTTAGATCTTTAACTTCTCTTTGTTGTTTTCCCCATATACTTTCAGGAAAAAAAGCATCATTTTTAAACCTTGCCATAATATGAAAATGAACTCTAGGGACATAATTTGCAAAGGAAGCAATATTAATTTTTTCAGGTTGATAGTATTCTTTTAAACTAAGTTCAGTAGCTAAAATAAATTTAAAAAGCATATTTTGCACAAAATCAGGACAATCACTTAATTCTTTATATGCTTTTTTAGTAAAAATTTTTACCCATGGAATTTGAGATTTCTCTCTTTCTATAAATAAAATATCATTTTCATATATCATTTTTTATTCCTTAAATATAGACTAGAATTTTCTAGTCTATAAATTTTTATTTTTTAGGCCCTATCATCTTGCTAGGATCTACAAATTTATCAAAATCTTCTTTATTTATTAAATTCAATTCTATAGCACTTTCTTTTAAAGAAATACCTTTTTTATGGGCATTTTTTGCAACTTTTGCAGCATTTTCATAGCCTATATGAGGATTTAAAGCAGTAACTAACATTAAAGAATTATGTAGATTGTGATTGATTTTTTCTTTATTTGGCTTTATACCCATTGCACAATGAATATTAAATGAATGCATAGCATCAGCTAGTAAATTTAGACTTTGTAAAAAATTGTAAATAATTACAGGTTTAAAAACATTAAGTTCGAAATTTCCTTGACTTGCTGCAAAACCAATGGTAGCATCATTTCCCATTACTTGCACTGCGACCATAGTTAAAGCTTCGCATTGAGTAGGATTAACTTTTCCAGGCATAATAGAACTTCCAGGTTCATTTTCTGGAATGATTAATTCTCCAAGACCACATCTAGGACCAGAAGCAAGCCATCTAATATCATTAGCTATTTTCATTAAATTTGCTGCTAAACCTTTCATAGCTCCGTGAGTAAAATTAATAGCATCGTGGCTAGTTAAAGAATGAAATTTATTTGGACTTGCAATAAATTTAGTATTTAAAAGTTTGCTTAATTCTTCACTGACTTTTTCACCTAATTCTGGATGAGCATTAAGTCCTGTTCCAACTGCAGTGCCACCTATTGCAAGCTCTCTTAATGTCGATAAAGAGGCATTTATTTGTTCTTTTGAGTGTGTTAGCATAGATAAATAGCCACTAAATTCTTGAGCTAAAGTTAATGGGGTTGCATCTTGAAGATGAGTTCTTCCTATTTTGATGATACCTTCAAATTCTTTTACTTTCTTTTCAAAGGTTGTAATTAATTCATCAAGAGCTGGCATAAGCTTTTTTTCTATTTGTTCAACCGAAACAATACTCATAGCAGTTGGAAAAGTATCATTTGAGCTTTGACTCATATTTACATGATCGTTTGGATGAATGAGTTTTTCTTTTCTAAAATCTCCACCTATAATTTCTGTAGCACGATTTGCTATAACTTCATTCATATTCATATTGCTTTGAGTCCCTGAACCAGTTTGCCAGATAGCTAGAGGAAAATTATCATCAAATTTTCCTGCTATGATTTCATCGCAAGCTTGAACGATAGCATCTTTTTTTATATCATCTAATTTTCCAAGCCTATTATTTACTAATGCTAATGATTTTTTTAAATTTGCAAAAGCATAAATTAATACTTTTGGCATTTTTTCAATACCAATTTTAAAATTTTCAAAGCTTCTTTCAGTTTGCGCACCCCAATATTTATCATTAGGAACTTTAATTTCTCCCATAGTATCACGTTCAATTCTATATTCCATGATTATTCCTTAATTTTGAATTTATTTATAGATAATTATTAAAGTTATCACGTATTTGCTTAATTTACAATTTAATTATTTTTTGATATCATCAGTAAATTTTGATAAAGGTTATAAATGAAACATAAAATAAAAAAGTGTATTGAAATTATGATAAAAAAATGGGGGGGGTAGATGAAGTTAATCATAAATTAGATAATATCAATAATAAACTTAACCAATTAGATGAAATTAATCATAAATTGGATAATATCAATAATAAGCTTAATCAATTAGATTATCATCAAAACTACACAAAAACATTGCTACTTAATTTTTTTAAAAATGATTTTAATATCCTTTTTGATACTATTTATCAAACCGATACTTGGGGAAATGGATCTGGTCCAGGTTCTAGCGTAGAAATTACCAAAGAATATATTCAATTTTTACATACTTTTTTTCAAAAAAATAATATTAAAAGCATTGTCGATGTAGGGTGTGGCGATTGGCAGTTTTCAAAAAATATTAATTTTGATAATATCTCATATACTGGATACGATGTAGCTTCTTATGTGATAGAAAAAAATATACAAAAATATCAAAAAGAGAATATTAAATTTATTTTATATGATGGAAATTTTGATTATATCCAGCCGGCTGATTTGCTTATTTGTAAAGATGTACTTCAGCATTTGCCAAATAGCAAGATTTTAGATTTTCTTGCTATTCTTCCGCGTTTTAAATATGCTCTTATTGTAAATGACATTGGCGATAAAGTAAATGAAGATATTTTAACTTCTGATTATAGAGCAATTGATATCACTAAAGAGCCTTTTAATCTTAATGCAAAAAAAGTATTTAGTATCAATAGAATGCCAAGTATGCCAGATATTTATGTAATGCTTTGGGAGAATTCAAAATACCTTACTCCACAGTAACACTTTTTGCCAAATTCCTTGGCATATCTACATCATTACCTAATCTTATGGAAACTTCTAATGCTAAAAGTTGTAAAATAATCATCATTTCAAAAAATTCACACATATAGTGTTCTTGATTTGAAGTTTTGATAAAGTCATCACTTAAATCAAAATTTATAGGAGAAATAGCAAGTAAAGTAGAATCTCTAGCTGCAAGCTCTTCGACATTTGATTTTGTTTTTTCATAAAGACAATTTTTTGGCATTAACGCCACTGTAAAAAGTTCGCTATCTGCTAAAGCTATAGGACCATGCTTCATTTCTCCAGCAGGATATCCTTCTGCGTGCAAATAAGAAATTTCTTTTAATTTTAAAGCTCCTTCTAAGGCTAAAGGATAAAACACATCTCTTCCTATAAAGAAAAATCCGTGTCCGTGTAAATATCTTTTTGAAATCCTATGAATTTTTTCATGTAAATTTTGATTTACTTTTACTACATTTGGCAAACTTCTTAAAGCTTTAATTTCATTACTCATATCAAATTTAGCTTTTTGTGCTAGATAAATAGCAAACATCCACAAGGTAGCAACTTGAGTAGCAAAAGCCTTAGTTGATGCTACGCCTTTTTCAATCCCAGCTCTTGTAAGTAAAGAGATATCAGCTAGACGCACAATATTGGAATTATCTACATTACATATTGCTAAAGTTTTAACACCCTTAGCTTTTACTATTTTTAAAGCTTCAAGTGTATCAGCAGTTTCTCCACTTTGGGATATAACAATAAAAAGTGTGTTTTTTCCTATAACAGCTTCTTTGTATCTAAATTCACTAGCAACTTCAACTTTAGTTTTAATTTTTGCTAATCTTTCAAGTAAATAAGCTCCGCTTAATGCTGCATGGTAACTAGTGCCACAAGCACAAAGGACAATTTCTTCTATATTTTCTAAAATTTTATCATCAATGTCTTCAAAAATGATTTCATCACCTTGTAAGCGACCCATTAATACTTCAGTTAAAACTCTATTTTGTTCATAAATTTCTTTTTCCATAAAAAATCTATAGCCATCTTTTTGTGCAAAACTTTTATCTTGATTTAAAGTAACGAAAGTAGGTTGTATATGTGTATGTTGGTGATATAATTTACATTCTTTTAGATTTACAAAGCCATAATCCCCATCATCAAGATAAGCTACTTTATCTACTAAAGATACTAAAGGGGCATCACTTGAAGCAAAATAATACTCATTCTCATCGTTGTTTTTACCTATAATCAAAGGCACAGCATTCTTAGCAAAATAAATAGTATCTGGATCTTTTTTACTAATTAATAATATAGCATAAGCTCCATTTAATTCTTGAATTGTTTTTTTAAATGCCTCAAAAGGTGGCAAATTCATTGCATAATATTCAAACAAATGCACGATCACTTCGGTATCTGTTTGACTTAAGAAATTAACGCCTTCTTTGTTAAGTTTATCTTTTAACTCTTGATAATTTTCTATAATTCCATTATGTATTACACAAGAGTATTGCCCTAAATGAGGGTGAGCATTAATTTCTGTTGGTTTGCCGTGTGTTGCCCAGCGTGTATGCCCTATAGCTAAACCAAAACCATCACTGCTAAATTGATTTATTTTGTGAGCTAGATTGTCTAATTTTCCTACCGATTTAAAAAAATCAAGTTTTCCATTCTTCATCACGGCTATACCAGAACTATCATAGCCTCTATATTCTAACTCTTTTAATCCATCAAGAATAATTTTTTTCTTTTCTTTATTTCCTATATATCCTACAATTCCACACATTTTTTACTCACTTATTAGTAATTTTAAAATTTTTTCTTTATATTTTTGCAAATTCTCATCTTTGTGCAAGATCAAAATATTTCTAGTTCTTTCCCTTATAGTTTGAATTTTTGCCGCACTTAAAGTTGTATTATAGTTTGTTAATACTTCCACTACATAAGCCATTAAGCCTTTTTGATCTTTTGTATTTAAATTCAACTTAGCATAATTTTTAGAATAATCCATATCTAATTTTAATTCATCTTTTTTAATATTTGGTTTTTTTATTTTTTTTGTGTTTTTATGTGCAAGTTTAAAATTCAATAAATTTTTAAAATTTTCTTTTTGTTCATCACTTACAATATCAGAATATTCAAATT
>NZ_JAHHTD010000009.1 GCF_020024835.1 Campylobacter sp.
GCCATATAATTAAAGCTAAAATGATTATAAAAATAGGTGCTATGTAAGGGTAATTAGAAAAGATTTCAAAAATATCTTGCAAGGCATTACCAAAAATAAATCCAATATACCCTAAAGTAATAGCCCAAATTAAGCTTGCTATAGTGTTAATAATAACAAATCTTAAAAAATTGAATTTACAAAGTCCAGCAGTTATAGGGATAATAGTTTTAACTCCATAGATAAATTTTTGTATGATTAAAAGCAAATCTCCATATTTTTTGATTTTAATCATAGTAAGGGCAATCTTTCTTTTATGATTTTTAAAATAAGGCATAATATCTTTTTTATAGTATCTTCCAAGTATAAAAAGCAAGGTGGAGCCTAAGGTATTTGCCAAAAATGCTAGAAAAATACACCAATGCAAATCAAGCTTAGTGGAGCTTGCACAAAATACACCCGCAGCTAAAATAGCTATCATACCCCCACCAAAAGAATAAAAAAATAAAATTAAATACCCATAGATACTAAGATTATTAATCATTTCTTGCATAATTAGCCTTATTTTGCATAATCAATAGCTCTAAGCTCTCTAATTACATTAACTTTAATTTCACCAGGATATTGAACCTTTTCTTGAATTTCCTCAGCAATTTCTTTAGCTAAAAGCGTAGATTCATCATCATTAATTAATTTTGCATTGACAATGACTCTTATTTCTCTACCAGCATTAATCGCATAAGCTTTTTTAACTCCTGTTTTAGCTTTTGCTATATCTTCAAGCTCATTTACTCTTTTTAAAAAGGCTTCTAATACCTCCCTTCTTGCACCAGGTCTTGCTGCACTAAGAGTGTCTGCTGTGCAAACTGCAGCTGATTCTACACTAAAGGCTTCTTCGTGTCCGTGATGTGCATAGATAGCATTAATTACTACTTGATGTTCTTTATATCTTTTGCAAAGTTCAGCTCCTAAATCTACGTGAGAACCTTCAAATTCGTGAGTTAAAGCTTTTCCTATATCGTGCAAAATTCCAGCTCTTCTAGCTAATTTTTCATCACCACCGCATTCTGCTGCTATAATCCCTGCTAAATGAGCTACTTCAAGAGAATGAGCTAGAGCATTTTGCCCATAGCTTGCCCTGTATCTTAGCTTACCTATAAGTTTTACAATTTCAGGGTGGATATTATTAAGCCCTAGATCCATTATGATAGTTTGACCTTCTTCTAAGATATTATCATCAAATTCTTTACATACTTTTTCATAAATTTCTTCAATTCTTGCAGGTTGAATTCTCCCATCTTCTACCAAAAGCTCTATAACTTTTGTAGCTATAGCTCTTCTGTAGAGATTAAAGCAGCTCACAATAATAGCTCCAGGAGTATCATCTATGATGATATCTACCCCTAAAACCATTTCTAAGGTTTTGACATTTCTCCCTTCTTTGCCTATTATACGACCTTTTAATTCGTCATTTTTTATATTTACAACATTAATTAATCTTTCAGCAGCAAATTCTCCAGCAAATCTTGAAGTAGCCTGTGCTAAAATATAATTAACCTTTCGTTTGGCTTCAGTTTTAGCCTTTTCCTCATATTTTCTAACTATGTGAGCAATCTCATTTCTTGCATTTTCCTCTGTTTTTTGCAAAACTATGGCTTTAGCTTCTTCTTGAGTAAGACCTGCTGAAAGTTCAAGGATTTTTAAAATTTCATCTAATTTTTGCATATAGGTTTGTTTTAAATTTTCATTTTCCTCTATTATGGTTTTGATATTTTGTTTTTCTCTTAAAAGAGAAGATTTGCTTTCCTCATTGAGTCTTTCTTGATGAGATAAATTTTGTTCTTTTTTATTAAGCTCTTCCATTTTTATGGAATGTTCTCTTTGAAGTTTTTGAATTTTTTCATCAAATTTTTTTTTCGCACTAAATTCGGCTTCAGCTATTGAATTTTTAGCATCTTTTAATACTAATTCAGCTTCATATTCTATAGCTTTTGCTTTTGCTTTTGCTTGTTCTAAAAAGATATTAAAATTTACATCATTAATCTTTTTAGCGACTACATACCCAATCCCTCCGCCTATAAAAACGGCTATTAATGCAACTATGATTTCTATCATTTTTATTTACTTTCCTAAAATATTTTTTGTAAGGGGTAAGATAAAAATCACCTTTTATATCGTGATCTTCACATAAATTTTTCTCGGTTTTGCCATTAATCATTTGCACGAAAATAATTTTAGGTTTTTTATGAGTAAGATTTGCAAAAAATCTATCATAAAATCCTTTTCCGTGGCCTATTCTTTTAAAATTTTTATCTACACCTATCACAGGAACAATAGCCACATCTATATGAGAGTGCAAAAATGAATTTTTTGGCTCATATACCCCAAAACTCTTTTTATTAAGAGCTAGTCTTAATTTTACTATCTTTAAACTTTTATCTTGCATAAATGGAACGAAAATTCGATATTTTTTAGAGAGTATATATCTAAATCTATAAATATCAATTTCACCGCTTAAAGGTATGTAAATTAGGATATTTTTTGAAGTTTTTAATATTTTTAAAACTTTTATTATTTCCTTGAAAATAAGAAAATTTTTTTTGTATTGAAACTTTATTTTTTGATTAGTTTTATTTTTTTGAATTTTTCTAAAAATATTTTTTGTCAAAGACTTCCTTAAAGCTTTTTACTTTTTATGTTATAATTTTAAGCTTAAAACAATCATAAGGATAATATTTGAAAATTAAAATTTTATTAGCAATTTTCATATTAGTTTTTTTTAGTGCTTGTTCAAGTGAAAAAGAAGATACGCAAGAAATGGGTAGTGCTAGCTTAACGCAGAGTGAAGATGCACATTTTACTTTAAAATTCTTAGATAATAAAAAATTGTTTATTAAGTATCAAGATCAAAAATTTAATTTTGATGATAATTCTAAAGCAAAATTATTTGTATTTTTTACTTCGTGGTGTATTCCTTGTAAGGCAGAAATTGCACATTTGAATAATTTATATAAAAAATATAAAAATAGCTTAGATATAATGGTGCTTTTTTTAGAAGAAAACAAAAATCAAGAAATACTTGAGTTTGTGCAAGAAAATTCTATCACTTTTCAAGTTGGATTAGAGGAAAATAATTTTGTTTTTTCTAAGATTTTAAATGTAGGATCTATTCCTACTATGGTTTTATTTGATACAAAGGGTCAAAAAGTAAGAGAATATGTGGGATTAATTCCTGAAGAAATGTTAGATATAGATATACAAAAAGTGATAATGTGATGTTTAAATTTTTAAAAAATGGCTTAAAAAAGACTTTAGAGAGTATAAATTTAGTTAAAGCAAATAGTAAAATTGTTACAAAAGAATTATTAGAAGAAATGTTATTAGAAGCTGATGTTGCTTATGAGATAATTGAAGAAATTATTTATTATTTACCACCTAATGATGAGGTAAAAAAGGCTGATTTAGAGCGTGTAATGGGAACTTATTTTATTTATGATAAATTTGAATTTTCTAAAGATAAGCCTTTTGTAGATTTGATTTTAGGAGTAAATGGAGTTGGAAAAACTACAAGCATTGCTAAAATGGCATTTTTGCACAAAAAAAATGGTGAAAAAGTTATACTTGGAGCGTGTGATACCTTTAGAGCTGGGGCTATTGAGCAGTTAAAACTTTGGGCTCAAAAACTTGATATGGATATTATAGCAACTTCTCAAGGACACGATCCTTCTGCAGTTGCTTTTGATACTATTTCTAAAGCTTTAGCAAAAAAATACGATAGAGTTATTTTAGATACTGCAGGTAGATTACAAAATCAAAAAAATTTGGCTAATGAATTAGAAAAAATTGTCCGCATTAGCGCTAAAGCTATGCAAGGTGCACCACATAGAAAAATACTTGTCCTTGATGGCACACAAGGAGTAGCTGGAATTTTACAGGCTAAAGCCTTTAATGAATTAGTCAAACTTGATGGTGTGATTATTACAAAACTTGATGGCACTGCTAAAGGTGGAGCGTTATTTAGCATAGCTAGAGAATTAGAACTTCCTATATTTTATGTCGGCGTGGGGGAAAAAATGGAAGATCTTTGTGAATTTGATGTTAAAGAATATTTAGAAGCTATTTTGGAGCCTATTTTTAAATGAGTATATTATCAAAAAATTTAGCATCATTAAATAATCCTTATTTACTAGAACAACTAAAAAATATACAAATTAATAAATTTCAAAAAATAGGCAATGGGGGGGGGATTGACCTAAATTTCATAAATACTAAAACCAATATAGCAATTTATGAAAACCCACATTTATACTTACAAGAAAAGACAAAGTTTTATCAAGAAAGATATTTGTTATATCCTGTGCTGTATTTTTATGGCTTTGGAAATGGAATTTTATACAAATGTTTATTGCAAAATCAAAATTTAAAACATATTGTTATTTTTGAAGATGATTTAGAATTGTTACAGATTGCACTTAGTAATGTGGATTTTTCTCAAGAGTTAAAAGAACAAAAAATTATTATTTTAAATAGCGATATTGATAATTCAGATTTGATGATATTGCTTCAAACATTTCCTTTTTTTAATTTTTTAAGAGTATATGATATACATTTGCATAGTGATTATTATAGCAACAATCAAGTAGAAATTTTAAAGTTAAATAATAAAATTTCTCAATGTATAAAAACTATTATTTTATATCAGGGAAATGATATTAAAGATAGCGTGCAAGGAATTTCACAATTTATTTATAATTTACCTAAGATGATTATAAATCCAACCTTAAGTAGTTTATGGAATTTAAGAAATAAAAAATCAAAATCAGCTATTATTGTATCAACTGGTCCTTCTTTGACAAAGCAACTTCCTTTATTGAAAAAATATCAAGATAGTTTTAGTATATTTTGTGTAGATAGTTCTTATTCTATATTAGCAAAAAATGAGATTAAACCTGATTATGTTTTAATGAGTGAGCGGACTCACTTTAGTGCTAATTTACTAAAGCAAAATTATAAAAATATAGACAAAGATATAATATTTGTTTTAATGAGCTTATCTCATCCTGATGCTATTAAATATCTTGAAAATACTAATAGGAAATTTATATTAATACCATATCCTAGTATTTTTTTTGATTTTATGCATATGCCATATTATGGAAGATATTCTTCAGGTGGCACAGTAGCTTGTAGTGCTTTATCTTTTGCTTGTGATTTAAATCATAAAAATATTATATTTATAGGACAAGATTTAGCTTATGGTAGTAATGGTAACTCTCACGCTGAAGGATATTATTATAATAGTGATGACGAATGTTGTGAAGAGGAGAGAGCTCAAGCTTATGGTGGTAAAAAAGAAGTTTTAACTAGCAATATGTGGAATACATTTAGAATAACAATACAAAATTATATAGCAAATAAAAAAGGTTTTAATTTTTACAATGCCACCGAAGGTGGAGCACGTATTAATGGGACTATAGAAAAGCCTTTTAAGGAATGTTGCGAAGAATTTTTAGATGAAAAATTAATTAAACCTTTTGAAAAACCTGTGCCATTGGATAAAAATATACAAGATGATTTATTGATACAAAGTTATAATAAAATAAAAGATAATATAAATTTTAGTAAAGATTTTATCAAAGAATTTCAGTCGTATTTATATGATTTAAAACAACACAATGAAAAAATTTATCAAGTAAGTTTATTTGAAGAAAAGAGAGAAATAATCACACAAACAATACATTTTTTAGATACTTATAAAGCAAAACTTGATGGATATTGTAAAAGTTTTTTATATGAATTTATTAGACCATTTTTGCAACAATTTGAATTTAATTTAGCAAGAATTTATGTAATAAATCCAAAAACTAATGATGAGTGGCTAGATAAAAATTTAACTTGGATAAAAGATCATATGTTTTTATTTGAAGTTTTAATTGAAAATATAAGATTTGCAAATGAAGAAATAATTAAAAATATCACTCCATTAAAAGAGGAGTTAATAAAAAGAAATCTTAAAGATATTTAATTAGAATATGAGTTTATATTTTTTTTAGGTAAGTTTCAATGGCTAAAAAACATATTTTATTTGAATGTCAAGCTTGCGGTAATCAGCAAGCTAAGTGGCTTGGAAAGTGTCCTGATTGTGGCACTTGGGATAGTTTTGTGCAATTAAAACAAGAGCAGATAAAAGTCTTAAAAGAGCTTGAGAATGTAAATAAAAGTAATTTAGCAATTTGCATTAATGATGTAGAAGAAGAAAATTTTACTCGAATTTCTACTCAAGATAAAGAGCTTGATTTAGTTTTAGGCGGTGGATTAGTAATTGGTTCTTTGAGCTTAATAGGAGGATCTCCAGGGGTTGGTAAATCTACTCTTTTGCTTAAAATTGCTTCAAATTTAGCAAAAAATGGTCAAAAAGTTTTATACGTAAGTGGTGAGGAAAGTAAAGCACAAATTAAACTTAGAGCAAATAGATTAGATGCTAATGATGAAAATTTATTTTTACTAACTGAACTTTGTTTAGAAGATATTTTAAGTGAGCTTTTAAAAGATAAATATGAAATTTTAATTATTGATTCCATACAAACAATTTATTCTAATAAAATTGCTTCAGCTGCTGGTAGTATAACTCAAGTTAGAGAGATTACTTTTGAATTAATGCGTTTTTGTAAAGCTAGAAATATAAGCACTTTTATCATAGGTCATATTACAAAAGATGGAGCAATCGCAGGTCCTAGAATTTTAGAGCATATGGTTGATGTGGTGCTTTATTTTGAAGGTGATAATAACAAAGAAATTAGAATTTTGCGTGGTTTTAAAAATCGTTTTGGAAATATTAGTGAGGTTGGAATTTTTGAAATGACTTCTAAGGGATTAATTAGTGCAAAAGATATTTCAAATAAATTTTTCACTAGAGGTAAAGCAGTTAGTGGTAGTGCTTTAAGTGTCATTATAGAGGGCTCAAGAGCGATAATTTTAGAAATTCAAGCTTTAGTGTGTGAGAGTGCTTATCCAAAAAGAAGTGCTACAGGTTATGAAAAAAATCGTTTAGATATGTTAATAGCGTTACTTGAGAGAAAACTTGAAATTCCACTTGGAAGATATGATGTTTTTATAAATGTGAGCGGTGGGGTTAAAATTAGCGAAACAGCAGCGGATTTAGCAGTGGTTGCTGCTATTATTTCAAGTTTTAAAAATAGACCTTTAAGCAAGGATAGTGTTTTTATAGGAGAACTTAGCTTAAATGGTGAAATTAAAGAAGTTTTTTCACTTGATATAAGATTAAAAGAAGCTAAAATGCAAAATTTTAAAAATGCTATCGTAGCAAGTGAGCCTTTAGAAAAAATAGGATTAAAATGTTTTGTTGCAAAAGAATTACGTGAAGTATTAGAATGGATGTAAAATTTAGAAAAACATTTTTCATTAAAATATAAGAAAAATTGTTTTATAATGGTCATTTTTGATAATTTTGCTAAGGTTTTTTAATGAAAGATTTATTTTTATTTAGTTCTTATATTGATACTAGTCATACTTTTACCTATTTTTTTCATTTAGCTATAGTTGTTGTAATTTCTTTGATTTTAGCTAAATTTGCTACAAAGTCTATGCAAATTGTTCCTAGAGGAAGTCAAAATTTAGCTGAAGCATATATGGAAGGTATATTAAGTATGGGAAGAGACACTATGGGGAGTGATGAAGCTGCAAGGAAATATTTGCCACTTGTTGCAACTATAGGTTTTATAGTATTTTTTAGTAATTTAATAGGCATTATACCTGGTTTTGAATCCCCTAGTGCTAGTTTAAATTTTAGTGCTACTTTAGCTATTATTGTATTTTTTTATTATCATTATGAGGGCATTAAAACTCAAGGAATTTTTAAGTATTTTTCACATTTTATGGGTCCTGTAAAAATTTTAGCTCCACTGATGTTTCCTATAGAAATTGTTTCTCATATTTCAAGAGTTATTTCTTTATCATTTCGTTTATTTGGGAATATAAAAGGAGATGATTTATTTTTAGCTGTTATTTTAGCTCTTGTGCCGTGGGTAGCTCCTTTACCAGCTTATATGCTTTTAACTTTTATGGCATTTTTACAATCATTTATTTTTATGATTTTAACTTATGTTTATTTAGCAGGTGCGACTGCAGTTGATGAATGTCATTAATATATAAAAAGCATAAAAATGCTTTTTATAATTCTTCTTTGATTCTTTTAAACTATTTTTGAAATAAAAAACGATAAAATGAAAATAAAATTCTAAGGTTCTAAGGAAAATTAATGTTTGAGGTAATTATAGGATTAGAAGTTCATACACAATTAAATACTAAGACTAAAATTTTTTGTTCGTGTGCTACTTCTTTTGGAGAAAAGCCAAATACAAATGTTTGTCCTACTTGTTTAGCTTTACCAGGTGCTTTACCTGTTTTAAATAAAGAAGCAGCAATAAAAGCTATTGCTTTTGGAAAAGCCGTTAATGCCACTATAAATCAAAAAAGTATATTTAATAGAAAAAATTATTTTTATCCTGATTTACCAAAAGCGTATCAAATTTCACAATTTGATATACCTATAGTTGAAAATGGGGAGCTTTTTATAAATATAAATGGTAACAATAAACGCATAGGTATCACAAGAGCACATTTAGAAGAAGATGCAGGAAAAAATATTCACGAGAGTAATTTTTCAAAAGTTGATTTAAATAGAGCAGGAACGCCATTGCTTGAAATAGTTAGCGAGCCAGAGCTTAGAAGTTCAGATGAAGCTGTTGCTTATCTTAAAAAATTACATTCTATTATAAGATTTTTAGATATTTCTGATGCAAATATGCAAGAAGGAAGTTTTAGATGTGATGCTAATGTAAGTATTAGACCAAAGGGTGATACTAAGCTTTATACTAGAGTTGAAATAAAAAATTTAAATTCGTTTCGTTTTATACAAAAAGCTATTGATTATGAAGTAATGCGTCAAAGTCAAGCTTGGGAAGATGGTGTGTATGAAGATGAGGTATTTCAAGAAACAAGATTATTTGATACTACAAATTTGATCACTAAAAGTATGAGAGGCAAAGAAGATTCCGCAGAATATAGATATTTTCCAGATCCTGATCTTTTGCCTGTGATTTTAAGTGATGAAATGATGAATATAAAAATTCCAGAATTACCAGATGAAAAGAAAATTAAATTTATTGAAAAATTCAATATAAAAGAAAGTGATAGCGAGGTATTAATTTCCTCTTTAGAGCTTTGTAGGTATTTTGAGTATTTAATAGACCAAAAATTAAATCCTAAATTATGCGTAACGTGGCTGACAACAGAGCTTATGGGGCTTTTAAAAGGTGATTTAACTATAGAAAATTCACCAATTAAACAAGAAAAACTAGCTTTGCTTATTAAACGCATAGAAGAGGGAGTAATTAGTGCTAAAGCAGGAAAAGATATACTTGCATATGTATTTGAAAATACACAAGTTGATATTGATGATGCTATAGAAAAACTCGGATTAAAGCAAGTTAGCGATGATGGTGCGATTGAAAAAATTATTGATGAAATTTTAAAATCAAATGAAGACAAAGTTATTGAGTATAAAAGTGGTAAAGATAAGCTTTTTGGATTTTTTGTTGGTCAAACTATGAAAGCAGGTAAAGGTGCTTTTAATCCTGCTAAAGTAAATGAAATTTTAAAAGCAAAGCTTGGATAATGAATATAGCAGTTATTGGTGCAGGAAAGTGGGGGAGTGCTTTATATGATGCTTTGAGTGTGCATAATGATTGTGTAATCACCTCATATCATCATAAAGACATTCCTAATTTTGTCAGTGCTGATACTGCTTTAAAGTGCGAATACTTAGTTTTTGCTTTGTATGCACAAGGTTCTTATGAATGGCTTAAAAATAATTTTCAAGATAATAATCATAAAATTTTAGTCGCCTCAAAAGGTATTGATTTTAAGAGTTTAAAATTTATGGATGAAATTTTTATGGATTTTATAGCAAGTGATAGAATTTGTTTTTTAAGCGGCCCTTCTTTTGCTTTAGAGGTTTTAGATAAAAAGCCATGTGCTCTAGTTCTTAGCGGAAAAAATAAACAACTTTGTGATAAATTTTCATCTTTTTTTCCAAGCTACATAAAAACATATGTGAGTAATGATGTAAAAGGTGCTGAAATTTGTGGAGCATATAAAAATGTCTTAGCTATTGCCAGTGGTGTGTGTGATGGATTAAAATTAGGAAATAATGCTAGAGCTTCACTTGTTTCAAGAGGTTTGGTTGAGATGCATCGTTTTGGTAAATTTTTTAGTGCAAGTGAGGAAACATTTTTGGGACTTAGTGGAGCAGGAGATTTGTTTTTAAGTGCTTCAAGCTTGCTTTCTAGAAATTATAGAGTCGGTTTTAATCTTGCGCAAAATAAAAATTTAGAACAAATTTTGCAAGAATTAGGTGAAGTCGCAGAAGGTGTGCAAACAGCATTTGCTATCTACTCTTTAGCACAAAAATATCAAATTTATACTCCTATTGTTAATGAAGTAGTTTCTATGTTAAATGGTAAAAATGTTCAAAAATGCGTAACTGATTTAATGTTATCAAAGGAGGAAATTCAATGATTTTAAAAAATGCAAGAATTTATGGCGAAGAAAAAGTTGATATTAAAATTCAAGATGGAAAAATTGCTTGTATAGATAGTTTTATTGATGATAAATTGGATTTAATTGTTGATTTAGAAGAAAAAACTCTTTTACCTTCTTTTATTGATTTAAATGTTAGCTTATTAGACAATGAGTTTGGAGTTGAAAAATTAATAACTTTAGAAAAACAATGCTTAAATGGAGGAGTTTCCACTATAGTCTTAAGAGATAGTTTAGATGCTAATACTCAAGGATATAAGTTATATTTTGATAAATTAAAGTCATTAAAAATTAATGTTATTCCTGTTATAAAACCATTAAATAAAGAAAATAAATTAAAAGATATTTCTATTTTGCTTGATAGTGGTGCAAGAGGGATAGAAATTCAAAGTAGTATGGGGGCAAATTTTTTAAAACAAAGTATGCAATATGCTAAAATGAAAGATAGTATAGTGTTTATAAAATGTTTTGATGAAAATTTTGATGATAATGGTGTTATGAATGATAGCAAGATGAGCTTTGAATTAGGACTAATTGGCATTAGTGATATAGCTGAAAGTAGTGAAGTCGCTAAAATGAAAGAAATCTCAGAATTTTATGGTAGCAATGTAAGTTTTGATGCCTTAAGTTTAACAAGATCTTTTGATTTATTAAAATCTAAAAATAATGAAATTTCAATCCATCATTTATTAAAAAATGATAGCGAATGCAATAATTTTAACACTAGTGCAAAAATTTTACCTCCTTTAAAAAGTCAAGATATGCAAGTAAAATTAAAAGAATATTTTTTAGATAATAAAGTTAGATTTTTGACCTCATTGCACTCGCCTGTTTCAATATCAAAAAAGGAATTAGCTTTTGATGAAGCACAATTTGGAATCGATACTATAGATATATATGTAAGTTTATGTTTTACATATTTTATACAAAATGGATTGTTAGATTGGAAAAGACTTTGTAATTTTACAAGTTATCACCAAGCAAAATTTTTGGGACTAAATAAAGGAAAAATAGAAGTAGGATATGACGCAGATCTTATTGTCTTTGATGAAAAATCTAAAAAAATAATAAATAATCAATACTCTTTATATCAAAATGAGGAAATTTGCGGTGTTATCACGCATTCTATAATTAATGGCAAAATAATAACATCGGATAATTAAAGCCTTTTTAGTTTTTATTTTTTTTGAAGTCTATGGAATTCATCCATTAAATATACTCTTAATTCATCACTTAATTTTTCTCCATTTTGGATAAAATTTGTGAGTAAATCCTCTAGCTCTTTTAAAAATAAAAAAAGCTCATTTTGCCACATTGCATTATTTTTATTACTTAAATGCATAGTTTGTATGTGATTTAATTTTCTACTCATATTGCTTAGACTTTCTAAGAAGTATTCTTTTTCTGTCGCATTTTTGAGTTCAATTTCATTATTTAATAACTGGGTTTTAAATAATCTTATTTTTTCATTAATCAAATCGCAAAACTCTGGATAAACAGCTATTTTTATAGGTTCTAACAATGCTTTTTCATCTAAATTCAATGTATATTTTTTTATAGAATAAAGAAGAGTTAAAAATGCTATAGCACTAATAAGAATATAAAAAGTCATTAAAAATCCTACAATAATGGTGCGGTTAGCGAGATTTGAACTCGCACACGCTTAGCGCACCACCCCCTCAAGATGGCGTGTCTACCAATTCCACCATAACCGCAAAAAATAACCTTCACTAAGGAAGGTTTTCCTAAGCTGCTACTAATGCTTTAAATGGATTAGCATAAAGAGCAATCAATGCAATAACGAGTGCATAAATTACTTGAGCTTCGATCATTGCTAGAGCAATAAACATAGTAGTCATTAATTTACCACCAAGACCAGGATTTCTAGCTGTTCCTGCTATGGTAGCTGCTGCTGTATTTCCCATTCCTATAGCTCCACCTAAAGCTGCAATACCAAGACCTAAGCCCGCTGCCAAAACAGAAAACGATGCCAACCATTGATTCATAGATCCTTCCGCTGCAAATGCAAAGCTACTTAAAGCTAACATTAAAAATATAATTTTTTTCATAATTTTCCTTAAGTGTTATATGTAATTAAAATTCTTTCGGATTGCGTATCCCTACTCATAATTTTAAAGTCGTAATTATATAAAAAATAACTTTAAAAATATTGAAATTTTGATAAAAATAGATTGATTTTAAAATAAATTAAAGTTTTTTTAGCTAAATTAAAGCCTTTATAATTAATGTTAATTGGGGTATTTTTTATGAATGATAAATTTTCTAAAATAGGATTTGTTTTAGCAGTTGCTGGATCAGCTGTTGGCCTTGGAAATGCGTGGAAATTTCCAACTTTAGTAGGACAAAATGGTGGATCTGCATTTGTGCTTTTGTATTTGCTTTTAACTTTAAGTGTCGGTTTTGTAATATTTTTAGCTGAACTTAGCATAGGAAAATTAAGTGAAAAGGATCCAGTAAATGCTTTTTATACTTTAGCACCAAAGTATAAAAAATTATGGTCATTTGTTGGATTTTCTATGATAGGTGCTATTTTAATTGTTTCTTTTTATAGTGTTATCATAGGTTGGATTGTAAAATATATCTATCTTGGATTTTTCCCTTTACCTAAAAATATAGATGAAAGTGCTGCAAGCTTTGTAAATTTACTTTCAAATGATGTTTTATCACAATTTGTGTGTTTTACATTTGTATTTATAGTGATATTTTATGTGGTATCAAAAGGTGTAAAAAGCGGCATAGAAAAACTTAATGTTTGGATGATGCCAAGTTTATTTGTATTATTGATTTTAATGTTAGGATATTCTTTTAGCATAGATGGATTTTCTAAAGCTAGTGTTTTTTTATTTTCTCCTGATTTTTCAAAATTAGGAGTTGGTTCATTTTTAAGTGCTTTAGGGCTTGCTTGTTTTTCTTTATCAATTGGAGTTGGATCTATCATTACTTATTCTGCAAGTTTGCCAGATAAAACTAATTTTATAAGCAGCACTATTAATATCATTTTTATAAATATCATCATAGGTATTATGATGGGCTTAATTGTTTTTACTTTTGTTTTTGAATTTAATGGTGATCCAGCTCAGCAAGGGCCAGGGCTTATTTTTGTTTCTTTGATGAATTTATTTTCTAATATCAATCCTTTAGGTTTCTTACCTTTAGGTAATATTTTAGCTGTGGCATTTTTTATAGCCTTATTTTTTGCAGGTATTACTTCAGCAATTTCAATGATAGAACCACTAACTTTTTATTTAATCAATTCTTATAATTTTTCTCGTAAAAAAGCTTTAATATGTATTGCTTTTGTAGTGTATTTTTTAGGGAGCTTGTGTATATTATCAAGTATTGAGTGGAGCAAGGACTCTTTGGAATTTTTTGGGAAAAGTTTTTTTGATATACTTGATTTTATTGCTTCAGATTTAATGATGCCTTTAGGAGGATTATTGAGTGCAATTTTTGTAGGATTTATACTTAAAAAAGAGGCTTTAAAAACATTATTTTGTCCTTATATGAAAGAGATATTTTTTGAAGTATGGTATTTTTTTGTAAGATTTGTTTCACCTTTAGCTGTAATTTTAATTATGGTAAAACAATTTTTTTTCTAAGGCCTTAAGCTATGAATGATAAATTTTCTAAAATAGGATTTATTTTAGCGGTTGCAGGTGGAGCTATAGGACTTGGAAATGCGTGGAAATTTCCAACCTTAGTAGGACAAAATGGTGGTTTTGCCTTTGTGCTTTTATATTTAATTTTAACTATTAGCATTGGATTTTGCGTCTTTTTAGCAGAAATAGCTATGGGTAAATTAAGTCATAAAGATCCAGTAAATGCTTATAAGACTTTAGCTTTAAGATATTCTCAAAAATGGAAATTCGCAGGTTTTTTTATGCTGGGTGGAATTTTTGTTTTGTCTTTTTATTTGGTAATTATAGGTTGGGTCTTAAAATATATGGTTACATCAATTTATTATTTACCAAGTAATGTTGAAGAAGCTGGAAGATTGTTTGGGAATTTGATAGAAAATAGTATCGCAGAAAGTAGTTTATACTTTTTAATAGCTTTTTTTCTTACCTTATTTGTTGTATCAAAAGGAATAAAAAGTGGCATAGAAAAGCTTAATATTTGGATTATGCCAAGTTTATTTATTATGCTTGTATTTATGCTTATTTATTGTTTTTTTCAAGAAGGATTTAATCAAGCTTTTTTTTATCTTTTTTATCCTGATTTTTCTAAATTAAGTTTAAATTCTATACTTGCAGCTTTAGGACTTGCTTTTTTTACTTTGTGTTTAGGTATAGGTTGTATTACAACTTACGCAGCATCTTTAAAAAATGATACAAATATAATCACAAGTTCTTTTATCGTGGTATTATTAAATATTTGTATAGGTCTTATGATGGGACTTATAGTTTTTACTTTTATATTTAAATTTAATGCTAATCCAGCAGAAGGTGCAGGTCTTGTATTTATATCGCTTACAACATTGTTTTCAAATTTAGAAAATTATTTTGGAAATTTTTTAGCTTTTTATTTTTTCTTAGCTTTATTTTTTGCAGGCATTACTTCAGCAGTTTCAATGATAGAGCCTTTTACTTTTTATCTTGTAAGTGAATATAAAATTCCTAGAGTAAAAGCACTAATATTCATAGGTATTATAGTTTTTATTTTGGGTATGAGTTGTATTTTATCTTTTAGTGGTGTATATAAAAACTATTTTAGTTTTTTTGGATTAAGTTTTTTTGACATTTTAGACAAATTAACCTCAAATTTTATGTTACCATTAGGAGCTTTAACTAGTGCTATTTTTGTTGGTTTTTTTATGAGTAAAGAAAGAATTTATCAACTTTTTTCTCAATTTATGGGTAAGACAATATTTGAAATTTGGTATTTTTTACTTAGATTTATTGTGCCATTTGCTATTGTTATTATTATGTTAAATCAAATTTTATAAATTTCATTTTTAAGAAACTTAGAGTTATAATTATTTTCGATACAAGATTAAGGAAGAGTGATGGCTAAAAAATTCATAGATGTGATGGATACAACTTTTAGAGATGGATTTCAGTCTGTTTTTGGTGCTAGGGTTTTAATGCAAGATTTTTTTCCTGCTTTAGAAGTAGCTAAAGAGGCTGGGATTACACATTTTGAGTTTGGTGGAGGAGCAAGATTTCAAAGCTTGTTTTTTTATTTAAATGAAAATGCTTTTGAAATGATGGATAAATTTAGAGAAATTGTAGGCCGTGAATCAAACTTGCAAACTTTAGCCAGAGGTGTTAATACCGTTACACTTGATACTGGTAGTAGAGAAATTATAGATTTGCATGCAAAAATGTTTGCAAAACACGGCACAACGACAATAAGAAATTTTGATGCATTAAATGATGTAAATAATTTAAAATTTAGCGGAGAATGTATCGTTAAATATGGATTAAAACATGAAATTACTATCACTTTAATGGATTTGCCTCCACAATGCACAGGAGCTCATGATGTAGCCTTTTATGAAAGAATTTTAAAAGAAATTTTGCAAGCACAAATTCCATTTGATAGTATTTGTTTTAAAGATGCTAGTGGGACTTCTAATCCAAATAAAATTTATGAAACTATTAAAATGGCTAGAAAAAATTTGCCTCAAAATATGCATATAAGATTACATACTCACGAAACTGCTGGAGTAAGTGTAGCTTGCTATATGGCAGCTTTAGAAGCAGGTGTTGATGGTATTGATTTAGCTGTAGCACCTGTAAGTGGTGGAACTTCTCAACCAGATATTTTGACTATGCTTCACGCTTTAAAGGGCAAAGAATTTGATCTTGGTTTAGATAGTGAGAAAATTTTAAGATATGAAGAAGTTTTAAAAGAATGTTTAAAAGATTATTTTTTACCTCCAGAAGCAACATCTGTTAATCCTCTAATTCCTTTTTCTCCTATGCCAGGTGGGGCTTTGACTGCAAATACACAAATGATGCGAGATAATAATATTTTAGATAAATTTCCAGCAGTAATTAAAGCAATGCAAGAAGTAGTAGAAAAAGGTGGGTATGGGACTTCTGTAACGCCTGTTTCACAATTTTATTTCCAACAAGCTTTTAATAATGTAATGTTTGGTCCATGGAATAAAATTGCAGAAGGTTATGGCAAAATGGTTTTAGGATATTTTGGAAAAACTCCTGTTGCTCCAGATGAAAAGGTAATTAAGCTTGCTAGCGAGCAATTAAAATTGGAGCCTACCACTAAAAGTGCGATTGATATTGCTGATGCAGATGAAACAAAAAGTTTAGCATATGTAAAGGCTTTATTGGAAAAGGAAAATTTAGAAACTAGTGAAGAAAATATTTTCATTGTGATGGCTTGCAAGGAGAAAGGATTAGCTTTTTTAAAAGGTGAAGCTAAAATTCAAATTAGAAAAAATGAAAAAAATAAATCAGTCAAATTAAGTAGTGAAAATCAATTTACTATTTCTGTAAATGGTAATAAATATCATGTAGAAATTAATAGTGGATTTGATAAAGATGTTAATATAAAAAATACCATTAATGTAAAAGATGATATGATTAGTGGAGAAACTAAAAAATCAACCAATAGCACTGACAACATAGTAGCAAGTATGAATGCTAATGTTTTTAAAATTATAGTAAATGCAGGAGATAAGGTTCAAGAAGGTCAGGTTGTTGCTGTGCTTGAGGCGATGAAAATGGAGATTGAGATTAATGCACCAAAAAGTGGGGAAATTTTTGAAATTTTTGTTAATACTGGTGATAGTGTCAATGAAGGACAAGTTTTAATGAGCTATAGATAAGGAGATAAAAAAATGAAAGGTTTAGAAAATTTAGGTTTAGAAAATATCGGACAAGTTTTTCATAATCTTAGTTATGATGAACTTTTAAAGCATGAAATTCAAAATAAAGAAGGAATATGCACAAATAATGGAACTTTTAGTGTAGATACAGGAATTTTTACTGGAAGAAGTCCAAAAGATAAGTATTTTGTAAAACAAGATCCTTCTCAAAAATTTATAGCTTGGGGTAAAATTAATCAACCAATTAGCGAGGAATTATTTGAAAAACTTTTAATGAAAGCAAAACATCAATTAAGTAATTGTGATATTTATATTCAAGATGCTTATTGTGGTGCTTCATTAAAAAGTCGTAAAGCAGTGCGTTTTATAACTCAAGTTGCTTGGCAAGCACATTTTGTAAAAAATATGTTTATTTGTCCTAAAGAGAAAGATTTAGATGATTTTAGGCCAGATTTTGTGGTGTATAATGCTTGCAAATGTGTAAATGAGGACTATGAAGAAGATAAATTAAATTCAGAAGTATTTGTTATTTTTAATATAGAAAAAAACATAGCAGTAATTGGTGGGACGTGGTATGGCGGTGAGATGAAAAAAGGAATTTTTTCTATGATGAATTATTGGCTACCACTTGAGAATAAACTTCCTATGCATTGTAGTGCTAATGTAGGAAAAAATGGAGATGTTGCACTTTTCTTTGGACTTAGCGGAACAGGAAAAACTACTCTTTCAACTGATCCTAAAAGAAGATTAATAGGTGATGATGAACATGGTTGGGATGATGAAGGAGTGTTTAATTTTGAGGGGGGTTGTTATGCAAAATGTATTAACCTAGATCCTAATAATGAGCCAGAAATTTATGGTGCAATCAAGCAAAATGCACTTTTAGAAAATGTAGTTTTAAGAGCTGATTTGAGTGTAGATTTTAATGATAATTCAAAAACTGAAAATACTAGAGTTTCTTATCCTATTGATCATATTTTAAATTATGAAAAAAGTTTATGTGCTACTCATCCAAGTAATATTATATTTTTATCCGCTGATGCTTTTGGCGTATTGCCTCCTGTTAGTAAGCTTAGCAAAGAACAGGCTATGTATTATTTTTTGAGTGGTTATACAGCAAAAGTTGCAGGTACTGAAAGAGGTATAACAGAACCAGTTGCGACTTTTTCAGCTTGTTTTGGCGAAGTATTTTTACCACTTCATCCAACTATATATGCAAAACTTTTAGGTGAAAAAATTACTAAATACAATGTGAATGTTTATTTAGTAAATACAGGTTGGAGTGGGGGTGCTTATGGTACTGGAAAAAGAATGAGTATTAAGGTAACTAGAGCTTGCATTGATGCAATTTTAGATGGTAGTATTTTAAATTGTGATTTTGAAAATTATGACTTATTTAATCTTGCAGTACCAAAACAACTAAATGGTGTTGAAAGCAATTTATTAAATCCTATTAATGCTTGGAAAGATAAAAAAATTTATGAAGAAACTAAAGTCAAACTTGCAAAAATGTTTATAGAAAATTTCAAACGATACGAAGATGTTCAAGAGGGTGTTGAATTTAAACTAGCAGGTCCAGTATTCTAAAAAGAGTTTAAACTCTTTTTAGAATAGTGATTTTGGATTGACTTGATTGTCTTTATTTTTTGGGAGTTCAAATCCACCTAACATATGAAAATGTAAATGAAATACTTCTTGCCCGCTATGTTTTCCACAATTTGTTATTAGTCTATATCCACTTTTATCAAGTCCTAATAATACTGCTAATTCTTGAATGAATTTTGTCATTTCACACATTATTTCAGGATTTAATTCTTGAAAATTTTCAAAATGTTCTTTTGGGATAATTAGAATATGTATAGGTGCTTTAGGATTAATATCATGAAATGCTAAGAATTTCTCGCTTTCTAAAACCTTATTAGCTGGAATTTTTCCTTCTACTATAAGTTCAAAAATAGTTTTTTCTCTCATTATTTTTCCTTTTTTAGTTTGATTTTTTGCTAAGTTTAAATAATTTTACATTAGAATATTTTTAAAAAATTATTTGGAGCAAAAAATTGCAAAAAAATATAATATCACAAATTAATTCTGTAAATACTTTAGTAGAGCTTGAAGATTTAAGAGTTCGTATTTTAGGCAAAAAAGGGATTTTAACCTTAGAATTTGCTAAATTAAGAGATTTACAAGGTGAAGAAAAAAAAGAGTTTGCTAGTAATTTAAATAAAATAAGAGATGAATTTAATTATATGTATCAAGCAAAACTTAAAGGATTAGAAGAAGAAGCTTTAGATGAAAAAATGAAGCAAAATATACAAGAATTTAGTTTTTTTGATGAAATTTCAAATTCAGGTGCTTTGCACCCAGTTGCTTTTACTATGGATAAAATTATAGAGTATTTTAGTGCTCTAAATTTTAGTATAGAAAAAGGTCCATTGATAGAAGATGATTTTCATAATTTTGAGGCTTTAAATTTACCACAAAATCATCCTGCTAGAGATATGCAAGATACTTTTTATTTTGAAGATAAAACTTTACTTAGGTCGCAAACTTCTCCAGTGCAAATTAGAACTATGCTTGCGCAAAAACCTCCCATTAGAATGATAGCACCAGGTGCAGTTTTTAGAAGAGATTTTGATATTACACATACTCCTATGTTTCATCAAGTGGAAGGACTTGTAGTTGAAGAAGGTAATAAAATTAATTTTGCAAATTTAAAGGATATGTTAGAAAATTTCTTAAAATATATGTTTGGCGATGTAAAAGTGCGTTTTCGACCAAGTTTTTTTCCATTTACAGAGCCTTCAGCTGAAGTTGATATTTCTTGTGTGTTTTGTAAAGGCTGTGGATGTAGAGTTTGCAAACAAACGGGTTGGTTGGAAGTTTTAGGTTGTGGAGTGGTTGATCCTAATGTTTATAATTTTGTCGGCTACAAAGATGTTAGTGGATATGCGTTTGGTTTAGGTGTGGAGCGTTTTGCTATGCTTTTGCATAAAATTCCTGATTTACGTTCTATGTTTGAGGGTGATTTGAGATTATTGGAGCAATTTAAATGATTATTAGTAAAAATTGGTTAGATGAGTGGATTGATTTAAGTGGCATTTCTACACAAACTATTATTAGTACTTTAAATTCTATAGGCTTAGAAGTTGATAATTTTAAAAATGTAAAAGCTCCAGATGGAGTGGTAGTAGGTAAAATTTTAGAAAAAATTAAGCATGAAAATTCAGATAAATTAAATGTTTGTAAAGTTGATGTTGGAAATGAAATTTTGCAAATTGTATGTGGGGCTAAAAATGTTGAAGAAGGTCAATTTGTAGCAGTTTCTTTAGTCGGTGCTTTATTGCCTAATGATATTAAGATTAAACCAGCAAAATTAAGAGGCGTAGAATCTATGGGAATGATATGCTCATCTAGTGAATTAGGTTTTGGAAAAAGCAACGAAGGAATTATGATTTTAGATGAGAGTATGGGAGAATTGATTCTTGGTAAATCTCTTAATGAATATGAGCTATTTAATGATGAAATTATTGAGATAGAAATTACTCCAAATCGTGGTGATTGTTTAAGCTTGTATGGTGTTGCACGAGATTTAAGCACAGCTTTAGATTTAAATTTAAAAGAAATAAATAATTTAAAAGAAAATGAAAATAGTGTTGGCATAGGAAGAATTTTAAGTGTTAAAAATCATACTAAATTAGATGGATTATTTGCGTATAAGGCTTTAGAAATTAAAGAAAAATTTCAACTTAGTATAGTAGTGCAAATTCGTTTAGCATTGACACAAAAATACAAAAATAATTTAATTGAAAATCTTTTATCATATAGTACTTATGCTACTGGAGTAATTTTTAATGCGTATGATTTTCATAAACTTTGTAAAGAATGTCAAGTTGATAAAAAAATTATTTTAGAAATAAAAGTCCAAGAACACGGAGAATATGCTATTTATTATGATGATAAATTAATTTCTTTAGCTGGAATTGAACAAAAAGATGAATTTAAAATTGACGATGATAGCAAGATTGTTATTATCGAGGCAAATTACACTCATCCATATGTTATTGCTAATGCTTTAGCTTATTATAAAAATAAAAATGATATGAATTATCATACCTCAAGGGGTAGCGAACCTAAACTTTCTTTAGGTATAGATTATTTATTAAATGAGTGTTTAAAAATAGAACAAATTAGTGTTTTTTCAGGAGTTCAACAAGTATTTAGTGAAATAGATGAGAAAATTATAGGAATTTTCACAAGTGATATTGATAAAATTATTGGTATGCCAATAGATAAAAATATTTTAGTTAAAATTTTAAAAAAATTAGGTTTTGAAATTTCTGTTATTAATGATGAGCAAATTAATGTAAAAATTCCTTTACATCGAAGTGATATAACTAATATTGCCGACATTAGTGAAGAAATTTTAAGAATGATAGGTATTGATAATATTCCTTCAAAAGCTTTAGAATTTAAAGAAAAAAATCGCTTAAATAAAATTTATTTTGACTATCAAGAACTTAAAAATTTGAGATTAAAAGCTAGTCATAATGGGTATTTTGAAAGCATACATTATGTTTTAGATAATGAAGAAGAATTAAATACTTTAGGTTTTAAGTGTATTAAAAATAAATTAATTAATCCTATAACAAGCGAGCTTAACACTTTAAGAAGCACTTTGATTAATCATCTTTTAAATGCAGTTAGTTTTAATCTTAAAAATTCTAAAAAGAAGATTAAGCTTTTTGAATGTGGTAGTATTTTTGATGAGCATTCTATTGAGCATTCTAAATTTGCTATGATTTATTGTGGTTTTAAAGAAGAGCCAAAAATTTCAAATCAAGCAAAGCCGGCAATGATTGATTTTTATACTTTTTTGACTGAACTTAAAAGTATTATAGGGGAATTTAGTATGCAAAAATCCCATTATAATTTTTTAAATCCATATGAACAAGCTGCAGTTTATAAAAATGGCAAGCATATAGGTTTTGTTGGAAGAGTGCATTTGAGTATTGAAAATAAGAGAGATTTAATAAAAACTTATGTGTGTGAATTTGATGTTGAAGACTTAAAGCAAGATTTAAAAATTGTTAAAAAGTATTCTAAATTTCCTTCTGTAAGTAGAGATTTAAGTATTATGATTCCCAAAGGATTTGAATATGATAAAATCAAAAAAGCTATTATTAAACTAGATATAGATATTTTAGAAAGCTTTAAGGTAGTGGATTTATATACTGATGAGTCTTTTGGAGATTTTTATAGTTTGACAATTAATTTTATATTTAGGAATTTTGAAAAGACCTTAGAAGATAGTATTGTCATAGAACAAACTAATAAGATTTTACAAACTTTAAATGAAAATTTTGGATTAAAGCTTAGATGAGAATTTTTCCTATACCTTCTTTTATGGCAACATTTGAAAATATAGCATCTGATAAATCTATATCTCATCGTTGTGCAATTTTTTCTTTACTTACTAATGATACTTGCAAGATAAGAAATTATCTTAAAGCACAAGATACATTAAATACTTTAAAGATTATTACTTTGCTAGGTGCTAAAGTTAGAAGTGATGAAAATTACATTTATATTACTCCACCAAAAAAAATTCAATCTCCCAATGAAGTATTAGATTGTGGAAATTCTGGCACTTCAATGAGACTTTTTATAGGGTTATTAAGCTCTATTGAAAATGAATTTTTTGTATTAAGTGGCGATAAGTATTTAAATGCTAGACCAATGCAAAGAGTATGCAGACCATTGCAAAATATTAATGCTAAAATTTATGGAAGAAATGAAGCAAATTTAGCTCCTATTTGCATTGAAGGGGTTAAAATTGATAATTTTAATTACAAGAGCGATATAGCATCTGCTCAAGTAAAAACAGCTATGATATTAGCAGCTTTAAATGCAAAAGATAAATGCTATTTTGAGGAGGTAGAGCTTTCAAGAGATCATAGTGAGATAATGCTTGCTAAAATGGGTGCAGATATTAAAAAAATAAATGATTTAGAAACTAAAATTCAAATAATGCCTTTAAAAAATAAGCTTAAACCTTTTGAGATTTACGTGCCCAATGACCCATCATCAGCCTTTTATTTTGCAATAGCTGCTTGTATTTTACCTAACTCTAAAGTTATTTTAAAAAATATTGTATTAAATAAAACTCGCATAGAGGCATTTAAAATTTTAGAAAAAATGGGTGCGAATATTTTTTATATTCAAACTGCAAATGACTATGAAAATGTAGGAGAAATTTGTGTTGAAAGTTCCTGCTTAAATGGTGTTATAGTAAATAAAAATATAGCTTGGCTAATAGATGAAATTCCTGCACTTGCTATAGCTTTTGCGTGTGCAAATGGCAAAAGTATTATACAAAATGCTAAAGAACTTCGTGTAAAAGAAAGTGATAGGATTAAAGCTATAGTTTTAAATTTGCGAAAATGTGGAGTAAAAATAAAAGAATTTGAAGATGGTTTTGAGATTGAAGGTGGTGTATCTAATGGTGCTAAAATAGAAAGCTTTGGTGATCATCGTATAGCAATGTCTTTTTTGATTTTGGGGTTAAAATATGGAATGGAAGTAGATGATTGTGATTGTATTCAAACTTCTTTTCCAAATTTTATAAATATGTTAAAACAAATGGGGGCTAAATTTGGAGATTGAGTTAGCAAGTAGCTATGGATTTTGCTTTGGAGTAAAAAGAGCAATTAAAAAAGCAGAGCAAATTAAAGATGCAGTTACTATAGGGCCTTTAATTCATAATAATGAAGAAATTACTCGTTTGTGGAAAAATTATAATGTTAAAACTTTACGTGATATTAACGAATTAAAAAATGAAGAAAAGGCTATCATTAGAACACATGGTATCACAAAACAAGACTTAGAAGAGCTAAAGAGAAAAGATATAGAGATTTTTGATGCAACTTGCCCTTTTGTTACTAAACCTCAAAAAATTTGTGAGCAAATGAGTAGCGAGGGTTATGAAATTATTATTTTTGGAGATGAAAATCATCCTGAAGTTAAGGGTGTGAAAAGTTATGTGAGCACAAAAGCTTATGTGATACTTGATGAAAAAGAATTAATTGATATAAAATTACCTTCTAAAGTAGCCGTAATTTCACAAACTACAAAAAAAGTTGAAAAATTTATGGATATAGTAAATTTTTTAATGCTCAAAGTTAAAGAAGTAAGAGTTTTTAACACAATTTGCGATGCGACTTTTAAAAATCAAGAAGCTATTAATGAACTTGCTAAAAAAAGTGATGTGATGATTATAGTTGGCGGTAAAAATTCAGCTAATACTAAACAATTATTTTTGATAGCTAAAAATTATTGTGAAGATAGTTATTTAATAGAAAATGAAAAAGAAATTCAAAGAGAGTGGTTTGTTAATAAAAAACAATGTGGAGTAAGTGCAGGTGCTTCAACACCTGATTGGGTTATAAATTTGGTATTAGAAAAAATAAAGGAATATGCTTAAAATTAATTAAGTTTAAAGAAAACAATATTATAATCTACAATTAAAAAATCTAAAATAAAGGACCACGATGAGCGAGGTGAACAAAAAAGTTCAAAATAGACTAGAGGACATAGTCGTAGAAGAAGATTTTGAGCAGATGCTTGAAGAATCTTTTAAATTTAATGAAGAAGCAGCTACACAAGGTGTTATTGTCGAAATTAAAGATAATGAAGTATTTATTAATATTGGACAAAAATCTGAAGGTATTTTGAGCTTAGAAGAAATTAAAAATAACGAAGGCGAATTAATTTTTAAAGAAGGCGATACTTTAGAAGTTGCTATAATAGGTTCTCGCAGTGGCAGATCTTTACTTTCTCATAAAAAAGCTTTAAGAAAACAAAAGGTAAAGGAATTTATAGAAAACTATAAAGAAGATGATAATGCATTTGATGTAAAAATTATTGGTAAAAATAAAGGTGGTTTTGTAGCTATTGATGATAATGGTGTTGAATTTTTTCTTCCAAGATCACAGAGCAATTTTAGAGATAACAATATTATAAATAAAGTCTTTAAAGTAAAGATCATTAAAATAGACACTGAAACTCAAAGTATTGTTGTTTCAAGAAAAAAGATTGTAGATGAAGAAAGAAAAAAACGCAAAGAAGTTATTTCAAATGTTATTAATCAAAACGAAGTTATCGAGGGTATAGTAAAGAAAATTACAACTTATGGAATGTTTGTAGATGTAGGTGGTGTTGATGGATTGGTTCATTATAGTGAGATTTCTTATAAGGGTCCGGTAAATCCTAATTCTTTATATAATGAAGGCGATAAAGTTCCAGTAAAAGTTATAAAATATGATAAAGAGAAAAAACACCTTTCTTTGTCTATAAAATCTGCAATGCCAGATCCTTGGGAAGAGATTAAAGATGGCTTAGAAATTGGTGATACTATTAAAGTTAATGTATCCAATATAGAACCTTATGGTGCATTCGTAGATTTAGGCAACGATATAGAGGGATTTTTACACATAAGTGAAATTTCTTGGGATAAAAATGCTAAAAATCCAAGGGATTACATTAGCGAAGGTCAAGAGCTTGATGTAGAAGTTATTGAGATTGATGTAAAAGCAAGAAGACTTAGAGTTTCTTTGAAAAATTTACTTGCAAAGCCTTTTGATGAATTTTTAAAAAATTATAAAACTGGTGATGTTGTTACAGGTAATATTACTTCTATAACTAATTTTGGTGCATTTGTTAAGATTGCAAATATGGAAGGCTTATTGCATAATGAAGATGCTTCGTGGGATAGAAATGATAAATGCAAGGACTTGTATAAAGTTGGTGATAAAGTAGAAGTTAAGATTATTAAGTTAGATAAAGAAGGGCAAAAAATTTCTTTGAGTATTAAAGAATTGCAAAAGAGTCCTGTTCAATCATATGCTCAAAATCATAATGTAAATGAAATTGTTGTGGGTAAAATTCGCGATATTAAGGATTTTGGCTTATTTGTAGAATTAGATGAGGGTGTAGATGCTTTAATTCATAAAGAAGATTTAGGTAATGTTGATCCTAGTAATTTAAAAATAGGTGAAAATATAGAAGCTTTAATTGTTTTTATTGATGAAAAGAAAAATAGAATTCGTTTAAGTATTAAAAGCCTTGCTAGGATAAAAGAAAGAGAAGCACTTAATGAAATTAATGATAATGATAAGGTTACTTTAGGTGATATTATAAAAGATAAACTTTCATAATAACAGATGAAAAGATATACCCTTTATGGTATTTTAGGCTTTTTAAGCCTAGTTTTATTAATAGCTTTTATTTTTATGGTGAAATATGCGAGTGTAGGAAGTTTGCATATTTCACAAAATATTAAGTATTCTTTTAATGATATTAAAAAAGAAATTCCTCAAACTTGGCAAGACAAATTAGCAAATTTTAAAGTAAATGATTATTATCCAGCTGCTAATGAATTTTATATGAGTTTTAATATGGACGATTCCGCGGTAAAACCTAAGCAAAAAATCTATATTCTTGATGTAAATAAAAATGATGTATATTCTATGTTTTGTTTAAAGCAGACGTTGCAAAATTTTTTAGTTAAATATACTTTAATTCGAAGTAAAAATGAAGTAGTGATTTACCTTGATACTGATAATAAGCAAGTGTTAAAGAATTTAATTGAACAACTAAAAATTTATGATATAGATGCAAATTTAAAGGAGGTATGGTTGTGAAAAAAATTATAGTGTGCGATGCAATTTTAGACAAAGGGATTGAGCTTTTAAAAAATGCTGATGATATAGAATTTATAGATGCTTCTCATTTGTCTAAAGAAATGCTTTTAACAAAACTTGCTGATGTTGATGTTGCAATTACTAGAAGTTCTACTGATGTTGATTTAAAATTTATCAATGCTTGTAAAAATTTAAAAGCTTTAGTGCGAGCTGGTGTGGGTATTGATAATGTAGATATTGATGAGTGCTCTAAAAGAGGTATTATAGTAATGAATGTTCCAACAGCAAATACTATTGCTGCTGTGGAACTTACAATGAATCATTTGCTTTGTTCTGCTAGATCTTTTGTAAATGCCCATAACTTTTTAAAAATTCAAAGAAAATGGGAAAGAGAGTTATGGTATGGTATAGAACTTATGAATAAAACTTTAGGTGTGATAGGTTTTGGTAATATAGGCTCAAGAGTAGCAGTTCGTGCTAAAGCATTTGGTATGAAAGTAATTGCTTATGATCCTTATGTTGCAGCTTCAAAAATAACAGAGCTTGGTGTAGAATATGCAGATTCTTTAGATGAAATTTTAACTCAAAGTGACTTTATAACAATCCATACGCCAAAAACAAAAGAAACAA
Source organism: Campylobacter sp. (assembly GCF_020024835.1). Taxonomy (GTDB): domain Bacteria; phylum Campylobacterota; class Campylobacteria; order Campylobacterales; family Campylobacteraceae; genus Campylobacter_D. The sequence goes on from NZ_JAHHTD010000009.1 coordinate 27,742, forward strand.
CAAATATAATTTCTTATGAAGAGATCGATAAAATGAAAGATGGTGTAAGACTTATAAATTGTGCTAGAGGTGGGCTTTATAATGAGCAAGCTTTGTGTGATGGTTTAAAAAATAACAAAATAGCATGGCTTGGTATTGATGTTTTTGATAAAGAACCAGCAATTAATCATCAATTTTTAGATTTTGAAAATATTTCAGTTACTTCTCATTTAGGCGCTAACACTTTAGAAAGTCAAGAAAATATATCCATACAAGCTTGTGAGCAGGCTTTAAATGCAGTTAGAGGTATATCTTATCCAAATGCTTTAAATTTGCCAATTAAAACAGAAGATTTGCCTAATTTTGTAGCTCCATATATAGAATTGATTTCAAAAATGGGATTTTTAGCAGTTCAACTTGATAAAAGTCCTATTAAAGCTATAAAATTAGAAAGCGAAGGTGAGATTGGTGATTATAGCGAATCTTTGCTAACTTTTGTGGTAGTAAGTGTTTTAAGGGGAATATTAGGTGAAAAGATTAATTATATAAATGCAAAATTTGTTGCTAAAGATAAAGATATAGAACTTTCTTACAAAATTTTACCAAGGAGTGGATATAGCAATAAAATTACGATTAAAGTTATTACAGATAATTCAAATCTTTCTATATCTGGAACTATTTTTGGTGATAATGATCAAAGAATAGTTGAGATAAATGGTTTTGACATAGATTTTAAACCTAAAGGAAAGATGATTATTTTAAACAATAATGACATTCCAGGGGTTATTGCAAATGTGAGTGGAATTTTAGCCAATAATAATGTCAATATTGCAGATTTTAGACTTGGTAGAAATGGATTTGGCAAAGCTTTAGCGGTAATTTTATTAGATGAAAAAATTTCAAAAAAATTACTTGAAGAATTAAGAGCAATAGATGCTTGTATTTTTGCTGAATATGCAGAAATTTAAAGTTTTTTATAAAACTTAATTGATACAATTAAAATTGAATTTAAAATTTAAGGAAAATATATGGCTTCTTATGGAATGGGAGATTTAAAGAAAGGCTTAAAGATAGAGATTGATGGTGTTCCTTTCAAGATAGTAGAGTATCAACACGTTAAACCAGGTAAAGGTCCAGCTTTTGTTCGTATTAAGATTAAGTCTTTTATTGATGGTAAAGTTTTAGAAAAAACTTTTCATGCAGGAGATAAGTGTGAATCACCGAATTTAGAAGAAAAACAGATGCAATATTTATATGATGATGGTGAAAATTGCCAGTTTATGGATACTCAAACTTATGAGCAAGTTGCTATTAGTGATGAAGATGTAGGTGAAGTCAAAAAATGGATGCTTGATGGAATTATGGTTGATGTATTATTTCATAATGGCAAGGCAATTGGTGTTGAGGTGCCACAAGTAATGGAGCTTAAGATTATAGAAACTGCACCTAATTTTAAAGGTGATACTCAAGGATCTAATAAAAAACCTGCTACATTAGAAACTGGTGCAGTGGTGCAAATACCTTTTCATGTATTAGAAGGTGAAACAATTCGCGTTGATACGACGCGTGGTGAATATATTGAAAGAGCTAATAAATAATACCCTTATTTTTCAAGGGTAGATTTATAAAGTTCTTAATTTATTGATTTCATCTCTAAGCATAGCGGCCTTTTCAAATTCAAGATCTTTGGCAGCTTCTAGCATTTGTTTTCTTAAATCTTTGATTATTTTTGCACGTTCTTTTGCAGGAATTTTTTCTAGCTCTTTTCCTTTGCGATAGATTTCTGCTTGATCTATCTCTTGTTTTAAGCTTTTTTCAATATCTCTTTTTACTGAAGTTGGAGTGATATTGTGTTTTTTATTATAAGCTTCTTGTAAAATTCTTCTTTGATTAGTAGTTTCAATAGCCTCTTGCATAGATTTTGTGATTTTTTTACAAAAAAGCAATACTTTACCATTTATATTTCTAGCAGCTCTACCCATAGTTTGAATGAGTGCAGTTGTGCTTCTTAAAAAACCTTCTTTATCAGCGTCCATAATGGCTATTAAAGAAACTTCTGGTAAATCAAGTCCTTCTCTTAAAAGATTAATTCCTATTAAAATATCAAAAGAACCGCTTCTTAAGGCACGAATTATTTCATTTCTTTCAATGGCATCAATTTCTGAATGCATATATTTAACTTTCAAACCTAGTTCAAGATAATATTTGCTAAGATCTTCTGCCATTTTTTTAGTTAAAACGGTGATTAACACTCTTTCACGACGTTTTATTACTTTTTTTGCTTCGTCAAATAAAATTTCTACTTGATTGTCGCTATCTTTAAGTTCAATGATAGGATCTAATAAACCTGTAGGTCGCATAATTTGATGAAATATATTATCCTTACTAAGTTCTAATTCAAGAGGTGCTGGAGTAGCTGAAACAAATAAAAATTTACAATTTTTATTAATAAATTCATCAAACATCAAAGGACGATTATCTAAAGCACTAGGCAAACGAAAACCATAATCAACTAAAACTTGTTTTCTACTACGATCTCCTGCAAACATACCTTTAAATTGTGGTAAAGAAACATGACTTTCATCTATAATTACTAAAAAATCTTTGTTTTTAATAGCAAAATAATCAAATAATGTATAAGGAGTATCACCACTTTTAAGTCCTGTGAGATGTAGTGCATAATTTTCTACCCCCTTGCACATTCCTGTGCTTTGTAGCATTTCAAGATCAAATTCAACTCTTTGTTTTAATCTTTGAGCTTCTACGAGTTTATTTTCGTGCTCAAAATAAGCTAAACGTTCATTAAGTTCAACTTTAATACCTATAATAGCCTCTTTAAGTCTAGTCTCACCCACGCTAAATTGACTTGTTGGATAAAGTATAAATTTGCTTAAATTTTTACCTTTTTTATTTTCTAAAATATTGTAATGATACATATCTTCAAGTTCATCACCAAAAAATTCAAGTCTAATTGCTTCATCTTCATAATATGCTGGATAAATATCAATTATATCTCCATTTACTCTAAAATCAGCTCTATCAAAAAAATTATCATTGCGTTTATAACCCATATCTACAAGTTTTTTTAATAATTGTTTTTGTGAAATTTGCATATTTAATTCAAATATTAAAACCATACCAATATATTCACTAGGATTACCTAAACCATAATTTGCTGAAACACTTGCAATACAAATTACATCATCATAACTTAAAAGCGAAGCACTCGCACTTAGTCTTAATCTTTCTAAATCTTCATTTGTAGAACTATCTTTTTCTATAAAAACATCTGTTCTTGGTATGTAAGCTTCAGGTTGATAATAATCATAATAACTTATAAAATATTCCACGTGATTTTTTGAAAAAAATCCTTTAAATTCGCTATAAAGTTGAGCACACAAGCTTTTATTATGAGACATAATTAAAGTTGGCATATTAAGTTGTTTGATTATATTGGCCATAGTAAATGTTTTACCACTTCCTGTAACACCAAGTAAAGTTTGATATTTGTTACCTTTTTTGATGCTTTTAACAATACCATCTATAGCTTGTTTTTGATCAGGACTTGGCGTATAATTACTTACAAGATTAAACATAAATTTTCCTATGATTATTTTTTATGAATTTTACACAAAAATTTTTGTAAAATTAAATTTTTTTTTGTTACAATTGCATATTTTAAAGACTCTTAAATAATTAAAATCAAAAAAGGTAAGACAATGTATGATGAAAAAATTATCAATACTATGACAGATAAGGTAAATGAGCTGATTGAAAAATACAATGAAGTGTGTGATATAAATGAAAATTTAAGAAATGAGCTAGTAAGCGTAAAAGCACAAAATGAAGCAAAGAGTAGTCAAATTGCACGCTTAGAAGAAGAATTAAAATCACGTAATGCACAAAGTGAAGATATTTATAAAAAAATAGAGGCAGTTCTTGGCAAATAAAAATCAAAGAAAAGTTACAATCAATGTCTATGCTAAAGATTTTGTTGTAACTTGCAGTAATGAATTTGCTAATCATCTTGAAGATGAGATAGCTTTAATATCTGGAGGCACAGGAAAGATAGAGCTTGCAAATTTTATTAATACCTTTGTAAAACTTAGTTATGAAAATTATATTGTAAAAAAAGAATTAAATAAACTTATAGTTGCTATAGATAAAGAAATTAAAAAAAATGCGATTTAAAAGAGCTTTTACTATGATAGAGCTTATTTTTTGTATGATTATTATCGCGATACTTTCAGCAATAGCTTATCCTTATTTTTCTTTTACTAAAACAGATGCAAAAATTATTAAATTAAAAAGCGAAGTAGAATTTATTAACGCATCTTTAGCCATACTTAGAAATCAATTTGTATTTAGTCAATCAAAATTTCCTAAAATTTTAGATGAATCTTTGATTAATAGGGAAAATCAGAAACTTTTTTATTGCTCTTATAACCAAATTCAAAATTGCAATAGTGATAATTGCTGCTCTTATAGTGTGCTTGAAAAAGCTATAATATCAAGCAAAACTTCTTGGATGAAAACTGGAAATAACCAATATAGATATTTTATTAATGCTAAAATTTATGTCGATTTTTTATATGATAGTCAAAAGGTTTTTTTAAAATGCGTGAGTTTAAATTGTAAGGATTATGGAATTTGAAGTATTACGAACTAGCTATTAAGGGATACTATCTTAATACGCTAATTTTTGAAAGTCAAGAACATATAGAGCTTTTGAGTGAAGTTGTAGTAGATGTAGCTAATAAAAAAAATCTTAAAGCTATAGTGTTAAAAGAATGTGCAAAGCCAGATTTTAAAACTCAAGCAATTAAAGAAAAAACTCATAATAAAATTACAAATTTTCAATACGAGCTTGCTAAATTTATTACTTATTATTATGCGAGTAAGATTTCTTTTGTTTTAGGAATGTTTGAAAGTATATATACTCATACTGCAAGAAAACCTTTACATATAGAAAATACTCCAAAATTAAGTATTGAACAAAAAAAAGCATTGAAATTTATAAAAGAGCATAAAAATTCTTTGTTATTTGGTGATACAGGTTGTGGAAAAACTGAAATTTATATTTCATTAATTAAAGAATATTTAGAACAAGGTAAGCAAGTTTTGCTTTTAATGCCAGAAATTGCTTTAACCTCACAGATGGAAAAGAGATTGAAAATTTATTTTAATGAGCATTTTTTTTTATGGCATTCTAAAATTTCTAAAAAGAAAAAACAAAATTATTTACAAAATTTACAAAATTCTAATACGCTTTTAGTAGCTGGTGCAAGGTCGGCTTTGTTTTTGCCTTTTGAAAATTTAGGACTTATTATTGTAGATGAAGAGCATGATAATTCTTATAAAGCAAACAATAATCCAAGACTTAATGCTAGAGATTTAGCTTTATTTTTAGCAAAGAAAAATGATATCAAAATACTTTTAGGATCAGCAACTCCTAGTGTAGTAAGTTTTTATAAACATTTTGTATATAGACTTAAAGGGACATTTTTTGAGAGCAAAAAAGAGTTTTTGTATGATGAAAGCGAGGATATTATTTCATCTAAATTGCTTTTAGAATTAAGAAATACTTTAAGAGAAAAAAAGCAAGCAATAGTTTTTTTACCTATAAGAGCAAATTTTAGACAAATTTTATGTAAAGATTGTGGTGTTACGATAAAGTGTCCATTTTGTTCAGTGGCTTTAAGTTTGCATAAAAAAAAGAATATTTTAAAATGTCATTATTGTAATTTTACCAAGGAGATTGATAAGAAGTGTCCAAGTTGCAATGCTATTATGTTTGAAGCAAAAAAAATGGGGACAGCAGAACTTTGTGAGCGTTTAGAAAAAGAGTTTGATAAATATAATGCTGTAATAAAAAAATTTGATAGTGATGAAATTAGCAGTGTAACAAAGCTTGATAAAATATTAAAAGATTTTAATGAACAAAAAATAGATATTTTAGTTGGCACTTCAATGCTTGCTAAAGGTCATGATTATCATAATGTAAATTTGAGTGTTATTTTAGGTTTAGATGAATATTTATTTAAACCTAGTTTTAAAGCTTTAGAAGAAACTTTATCTTTAGCTATGCAAGTTGCTGGAAGAACTGGTAGAAAAGGTGTTGGTAGGGTTTTATTGCAAACTAAAAATAAAGCTTTCTTTGAAAAATATATAGAAAATTATGATGCTTTTTTAGAAGATGAATTATATATAAGAAAAGATCTTTATCCGCCGTATAAACGACTTTTAAGATTGATTATCGAAGATGAGGATAAAGAAAAAGCTTTTACAATATGTGAGTATTTGCTTAATCATTGTAATAATATTAAGCAAGTTGAGGTTATAGGAAGTGGAAGTTGTGCAATTGAAATATTAAATAAAAAATGGCGTTTTTATGTATTATTACGTAGTGAATTTTATCAAGAACTTGTTAAAATAGAACATTTTGCTTTAAATTATAAAAATGTAATTTGTGACATAGATCCTATTGATTTTAGTTAATTTTCATAATTTTTAAGTTCAAGTAATTATAAAAAATTTATAAAAAGTGAGAAAAATGAGTTATCAAAGATATAAAACAAAACAGATTAAAGTAGGCGATGTTTTAATTGGAGGTGATGCACCTATTTCAGTGCAATCTATGTTGTTTAGCAAAACAAGAAATATTCAAGCTTCCTTAGAGCAGCTCAATAGGCTTTATTTTGCTGGAGCAAATATTGTGCGTTTAGCTTGTCTTGATATGATTGATGCAAAGGCTTTAAAAGAGATTAAGGAAAAAAGTCCGCTACCTTTGATAGTTGATATCCATTTTAATTATAAATTAGCCGTATTTTGTGCTGAATTTATTGATGGCATTCGCATAAATCCTGGCAATATTGGTTCAAAAGAAAATATTAAAGAAGTCGTAAAAGCATGCAAACAAAGAAATATCCCTATACGCATAGGTATAAATCATGGCTCCATAGAAAAACAATTTAGTAATAAATATGGTTATAATGTAGAAGCTATGCTAGAAAGTGCTAAGTATAATATTAAACTTTTAGAAGATTTGGATTTTTTTGATATCAAAATTTCAATGAAAACTTCAAATGTGCAAAAAACTATAGAAGCTTATGAAAAATTACGCCCACTTTGTGATTATCCTTTTCATCTTGGAGTAACAGAGGCAGGCACAAAATTTCATAGTACTATAAAAAGTTCCATTGCTTTAGGAAATTTACTTTTAAAAGGCATAGGCGATACTATGCGTATTTCTATGACTGGAGAGTTAGAAGAAGAAATTCGTGTCGCAAAGGCTATTTTACAAGATAGTGGAGTGCAAAAAAACGGGATAAATATTATTTCGTGTCCAACTTGCGGACGAATTCAAAGTGATTTAGTAAGTGCTATTAAAATAGTAGAAGAAAAGACTAAACACATTAAAGAGCCTTTAAATATTAGCGTAATGGGTTGTGTGGTTAATGCACTAGGTGAAGCAAAAGGGGCAGATGTAGCGATAGCTTTTGGTAAAAATCAAGGTCTTGTAATAAGACACGGAGAAATTGTAGCTAAGCTCAAAGAAAGTGAGTTGGTAGATAGATTTTTACTTGAAGTAGAAGATGAAGTTAAATTGAGAAAAGGTGATTAAATTAGTTGTTGTTGTATGTTTTTTAGTTGTTTAGAAATTTTTATTTTGTACGGGCTTGGAT